>JAISQG010000023.1 GCA_031274335.1 Gracilibacteraceae bacterium | reverse complement strand
CGCGCAACAATGCGGGAACGCCGCCCGCACGATAAAAGCATGAACCATGAAGCAGGCGGGCGGCTTGCGCGTTTTTCGCGCGAAACTCTCATGGCGCCGAAAACGGGCGACCTGCTGTCGCGGAGCAGGGCGATTAAATAAGGAGGCGGTAAGATGTTTTGGCGCATGGTCAAAGGCGCGCTGCTGCGGCAAAAGGGAAAAATGCTCATGATAGCTTTCACAATCGCGCTGGGCTCGTCGCTGGCCACGGCCATGCTGAACGTCATGCTGGATGTGGGGGACAAGGTCAATCAGGAGCTGAAGACATACGGCGCGAATATCAATGTCCGCGCAAAAGAGGCCTCATTGCTCGGCGATTTGTACGGAGTGGACGAAAACACCGTGGAAGGGCAGTATTTGCAGGAAGCGGAGCTGGGGAATATCAAGACTATTTTCTGGGCCTTTAATATAGTAGATTTCGCTCCTTATCTCGAAACGCGGGCTGATTTGAACGGAACAGGCGAGGCGCGGCTGACCGGCACTTGGTTCAATCGGCATTTGGATCTGCCGACGGGCGAGAGACTGAACACCGGCATGGCGAATATGAAAAACTGGTGGGATGTGACGGGCGAATGGCTGACGGACGAGGACACGGACGCGGCTATGGTGGGTGGCGCTCTGGCCGCCCGGCAGAATATACAGCCCGGCGACGAAATTGCCCTGACGGCGGGAGGGCGAAGCGTCACGCTGCGGGTGCGGGGCGTGTTTGACGCCGGCGGCGACGAGGATGAGCAGATTTTTGTCTCGCTTCCCGTCGCACAAAATCTGGCGGGATTGCCCGGACTTGTCAGCCGGGTCGAGGTCAGCGCCCTGACGACACCCGACAACGAATTGTCACGGCGGGCGGCGCAAAATCCCAAAAGCCTTTCGATCAAGGAGTGGGAAACATGGTATTGCACGGCCTATGTCAGCGCCATCTGCTATCAGATTGACGAGGTGCTGACGGGCACGGTTTCCAAGCCCATCCGCCAGGTGGCTGAGTCGGAAGGCGCCATCCTGGAAAAAACGCAATTGCTCATGCTCCTGATCACTGTTTTGAGCCTGCTGGGAGCGGCGCTCGGCATATCGAACCTCGTCACGGCCAGCGTGATGGAGCGCAGCCGTGAAATAGGGCTGCTCAAGGCGGTGGGAGCGAGCAGCGCGCCCATATCGGGACTCATTCTGTCGGAAATAATGCTGACGGGCCTTTTGGGCGGCGTGGCCGGTTATTTCGCCGGACTGGGGTTTGCGCAAATCATCGGGCGTTCGGTTTTCAGCGCGGCCATTGAAATAAAACCGATGGTCATACCCATCGTCGCGGTGTTGGTTTTTGTCATCACTTTGGCGGGAAGCATTCCCTCCATTAGATATGTGCTTTCGCTCCATCCGGCGGAAGTGCTGCACGGCAGGTGAAGAATTGAAAAAACAGGCTTTTTACCTGAAAATGATCGCGAGCTCCCTGGTGCGGCGGCGCTCCAGAATGTTTGTCGCCCTGCTGGCCGTGGCCATCGGCGCGACGGTGCTGTCCGGCCTCGTGACTATTTACTATGACATCCCGCGCCAGATGGGACAGGAATTTCGCTCTTACGGCGCAAACCTAGTCCTGGTGCCGGACGGGGACGGCCCGGCGCTGACGCGGGAGACGGCGGACAGCGTCAGGGAAATTTTCCCGGCGGAAAGCGTGGTCGGGATGGCCCCCTACCGTTACCGGGCGGCCAAAATAAACGAGCAGCCCTTTATGGCCGCCGGCACGGATTTGGCCGAGGCGCGTCAGACAAGCCCCTACTGGTTTGTGAGCGGAGAGTGGCCACAGAATGAGGCCGAAGTCCTGATCGGGCAGGAAGTGGCCGGCGCGATTCGTCTGCTGCCCGGCAGCGTTTTTGCTTTGACGGGCACGGGCGAGGACGGGCAGAGCTTCAGCCGTGATTTTACCGTGACCGGGGTCGTGCAGACGGGCGGCACGGAAGAAGCGTTTATTTTCATGTCCCTGGCGGACTTTGCCGCGCTGATGGGCGACGGGCCGTTTGATGTGGTGGAATGCAGCATCCGCGCGTCCGAAAACGAACTCGGCGCTTGGGCGGCCGATATAGAGCGCGCCGTGCCCGGAGTGGCGCCGCGCTTGGTCAAACAGGTGACGCAATCCGAGGGCGCGGTGCTGGCCAAGCTGCAGGCTCTGGTTTATCTGGTCACGGCTGTTGTCCTCTTGCTGACGATGATTTGCGTGGCGACCACGATGATGGCGGTCGTGACGGAGCGGCGGCGGGAAATAGGACTAAAAAAGGCGCTGGGGGCCGCGAACAGGGAAGTGGTCAACGAGTTTTTGGGCGAGGGAGTTTTTTTGGGCGGTCTCGGAGGGCTGTTCGGCGTCGCGTTCGGATTTTTTTTCGCGCAGGCTGTAAGCATGAATGTTTTTAACCGGCCGATCACGTTTCAGCCGCTCCTGATCCCCGGCACACTCGTTGTGTCCGTGCTGACCACCGGGCTGGCGTGCCTTCTGCCCGTGAAAAGCGCGACTGATGTGGATCCGGCGATTGTGTTGCGCGGCGAGTAGGAGGAAAACATGGCCTTATTGGAATTAAACGGCATAACGAAAACTTACGGCAGCGTCCAGGCTTTGCGCGATATCGATCTCACGGTCGGGCAGGGCGAGTGGATCGCCATCATGGGGCCGTCCGGCTCAGGCAAAACTACACTGATGAATATTATCGGCTGCATGGACAAGCCTTCGCAGGGCTCGGTTATTCTGGACGGCGCGAATATTTCGCAGGAGAGCGCCAAAAATCTGACGGTCGTGCGCCGCGATAAAATCGGACTGATTTTTCAGCAGTTTCACCTGATCAATTATCCGATGCTGATCCTGGCTGACGAGCCGACAGGCAATCTGGACGAGGCCAATGAGAAAATAGTAATGGGAATATTGCGACAATT
>JAISQG010000002.1 GCA_031274335.1 Gracilibacteraceae bacterium | reverse complement strand
GGTAATTATAATTGGCCGGGTAAACATCTCCATGCCGCCGGCACAGCTCTTCTACTTCTCCGGCCGTCAGGCGCAGTACGGCCAGCATGCCGCTCGGTGCGCCGGCCTCGTCTCGCATGATTTCACCGCGGCGGCAGACGAGGCGGAAGCCGTCCTCAAACGACAGCGCCCCGGCATAAACGAGTGCCGCCAGTTCCCCCAGCGAAAAACCGGCGGTCATGTCAGCGGCAAGGCCCGCCTCCCGCGCGGCCTGCGCCGCGGCCAAATCGGCGCAGAAGACGCAGGGTTGGGTGTTCGCGGTATCCGTCAGCTCCTCGCGCGAGCCCGTGAAACACAGGGCTTGCAGGCCGGGGCGCATAGACTCCGCTTGATCAAACACCGCGCGGGCCGCCGGGCTCGTTTCATATAGAGAGCGCCCCATGCCCGTGTCCTGCGCTCCCTGCCCGGCAAAAATCAATGCTATGCCGTCAGCCATTGTGTCGCTCCATTCAAAATCTCCTCCGCCTCGGCAAAAATCTCCCGGATTATTTCCGCGGCGGTTTGTTCTTTTTGCACAAGGCCGGCAATCTGCCCGGCCAGAAAACAGCCGTTTTTTTCGTCCCCTTCTACCGCCGCCAGGCGCAACGCGCCCACAGCCCTGGCTTCCAGCTCCTCGTCGCTGATCGCGGCCGAGGTTTCGGCCGTGAAATATTTGCGGGAGAAAGCGTTTTTCAGGCTGCGCACCGTGTGGCCGAGGCGCCTGCCCGTCGTGATCGTGCCGATGTCGCCGGCCCGTAACACCATATTTTTATAATTTTGGTGAATTTTGCATTCGCGGGCGACGAGAAAACGGGTGCCCAGCTGCACGCCCTGCGCTCCCAGCATGAGGGCGGCCGCCACTCCCCGCCCGTCCCCGATGCCGCCGGCCGCCAAAACCGGAACATCCGCGACGTCGCACACCTGGGGCACCAGGGCCATCGTTGTCAGTTCGCCGATGTGCCCGCCGCTTTCACAGCCTTCGGCCACGACGGCGGCGGCGCCGGCGCGCAGCATGAGTTTGGTCATGGCGACGGAGGCCACCACGGGAATGACTTTGATGCCGGCGGCCTGCCATTCCTTCATATATTTGGCCGGATTGCCGGCGCCGGTCGTGACGACCGCCACTTTTTCCTCCGCGACGCAGGCGGCGACCGCCGCGCTGTGGGGGCTCATAAGCATGATGTTGACGCCGAACGGCTTATCCGTCAGCGTTTTCGCCAGGCGAATCTGTTCCCGCACATAGGCGGCTTCGGCGTTCATAGCGGAAATGATGCCGAGGCCGCCCGCTTCCGACACGGCCGCCGCCAGCCCGGCTTCTGACACCCAGGCCATGCCGCCCTGGAAAATCGGGTATTCAATGCCCAGTAGGCCGCACAGCGGGGTTTTGATCATTCGGCGCCGCCTTTCCCGTTTTTATCCGCCTCGCTGCCGCTTTTCAGCGCGTCCCAGTCCACTTCGCTGATTTTGAGGCCCAGTTTTTCTTCCAGCCGCGTGGCGAGTTCCGGGTCGTTCATGGCCATCTCCTGCTGCTCCACGACTTTTTCCTCGATAAAGCTCACCAGCTCGCCCACCGTGGTCACTCTCTCCGTCAATTCCACCTCAAAACCCAGAACTTCCTCCGCCTCCATGAGGATTTCCACCGTATCGAGGGAGTCGATGCCCAAAGACTCGAACGTTGTTTCGAGGGAAATTTCCGCCTCTTCGCAATCGCAGTGATTCGCCAGCAGAGTCACCAGTTTTTCAAAAACCATTATAAAACACATTCCTTTCCTGCCTGCTGTTTTCAGGCGTCAATATTACGGACAAACACATCGTTCATTTTGTTGATGGCCCTCACGAGGCAAGCGCTTTCCTCCGGCGTGAACACGCGGTTTATTTCGCCGACGAGATAGCGCTGAAAATACATGAGATACGCGTCGATTCTTCTTCCCTCCTTTGTCAGATGCACACGCACAACGCGCCCGTCCGTGGGATGTTCCGATTTGCGCACAAATCCTTTTTTCCCCAGCTTGCTCACAGCCACTGTGGCCGACGGGCGGGAGACATTAATCCGCTTTGCGAGAGAGCCGACGGTGAGGCCGTCGGCCCCGCTTTTGTTCACAGCGTGGATCAGGAGCACGTCATGCAGCGAAAGCGAGATGCGCGGATTGCGCCGGAGGACTTTTTCCTCCAGGCGCAGAATGTTGAGGTAAAATTCAGTCAAAAGCTCGTCAAGCGACATCATGGATTCATCCATCCGCGAACCTCCCCGCAGCGAACAGTTATTTAGTTAGTTTATCTAACTATATGTAATATATACCAGCGGCCGGGGGCTGTCAAGACTTTTTAAGCAATTTCTAAGAAAACTTTCTGAGTTTTTCGGTATGGCGACTTCCATGTGACCCAAATGGTGTGTATAATAAATATGTATTCAGATTTTACAACATAAAAAGTCTGCACAAGTTCTTGACAGTTGCTATAGGAGGCTGGGAGGAAAATGGGCGACATTGCGCAGGTTATCAAGTATGAAGGAGATCATGCTGACTTTATATGGAAGCATCCTCTGGAATATTTTAATGCTTCGACGCAGCTCATTGTGTCTGAATCGCAGGAAGCCATATTTTTCTTGAACGGGCAGGCCTTGGATCTGTTCGGGCCTGGACGCTATACGCTGGAACCAGAGAACCTTCCGTTGATCAGCAGAATGTTCAGCAAATTATCCGATGATCGTGCGCCGTTTCGCTGTGAAATTTATTTTATAAATAAAATTGCGCGCTCGACCATAAAGTGGGGAACGAGCAGGCTGGTGCGCTACATGGACCCTGACTGCAATTCTGCTATGAAAATTGGCGCTTCCGGGGAAATGACGCTTCGTGTGGAGGATTCTCGGAAGCTGCTGGTCAAAATAGCCGGAACGGGAAACGCTCTGGGACAGGCGGCGCTGACCCGGAAATTCCGCAGTTTTCTCATGACCCGTCTCAACCCCTATTTGGCCCAGGCTATGCACAAGAGCGCCTTTAGCATCTTTGAGGTCGATTCGCATATGGATGAATTATCCCTCGCCTTACAGGAGCAGCTTGTCCCTGATTTCTCCGATTGCGGCTTGAGCCTCGAACGCTTTATTGTCACAGCCATCGTCAACCCGAACGGCGGCAAGGCTTACAAGTGTTACAGGGATTTGCGCATCCGGCGTTGCGATAACGCCTTTCGTTTTGCTGTCAAACAGCGAAAAGCAGCCGGGGAACATAACCGGGCTATACTGGACAGACTGGAGCAGGTCTGGCAGGCGGAATTAAAAGCGGTGGCAGGCGCCGAAAGACTGGCGCGCCATATAAAAATCGTGACAGTCATTATTTGCTTGGCACTTATCTTTGCTCCTAACCCTATCAATCAAGCACTAGCGGACAGAGTCGCGAGACAGGAACTCATTGAAGCATGGCATGAACGCCTTGACGCGGAACGAGGACGTCTGGAAGCGAATAGATCAGCAAAAGCGGAGCGCTTGGAAGACGCCAAAACCCTTACGCCGCCCGAATTCCATAATATGAAAATAGGCGGCAGCGTTTTATACGGGACATTCGGCGGGAGCCCGCTGGAATGGATTGTCCTAGCCAAGGAAGGGCGCCGGGCTCTGATAATCACCAGGTTTTGCATAACCAAGCTGCCCTATAATGACAAAGACATCGGAATAACTTGGGAAAATTGCAGTCTCCGGCGCTGGCTGAACAGCGATTTTTATGATGATGCGTTCACGGAGGCGCAAAAGGAGCGGATCATGGAAACGGAGATTGTCAACGCTGACAACAAGGAATATGGCACAGAAGGCGGAAATGACACGGTGGACAAAGTATTTCTTTTGAGCGTGGAAGAAGCTGAGCGGTATTTCCGGACAGAGGAGGATCGCATGGCTTACTATGCAGGGGGCTGGAATGGTGAGGTTTACTATTACAGCAAGGGTTGGGAGGGATGGTGGCTGCGATCGCCCGGCCGCAATAATCTCCGTGCCGCCAATATAGTTTCCAACGGCTACATCCACGACAGTGACCGTGTCGGCGACGATGGTGGCGTTCGTCCCGTTTTATGGCTCAATCTGGGATCTTGAATATCGATCACCCGGAGGAAGATATGGCAGTATGCAAATGCAAGATGTGCGGCGGCGAGTTGGAAGCTGCTGCGGGAAGCAGGGCCGGCGAATGTCAGAGCTGCGGCAGGCGGTATAAGCTGCCAAAACATGGCAAACGGTCCGGGATTTATGGCCGGGCAACTCGGTTCCGCCGCGGCAGAGAATATGAGAAAACGGCCGATTTATACGAAAGCATCCTGAACGAGGAGATTTCTGTTGCCGAGGCTTACTGGTCGCTCGTGCTACACAAATACGGCGTGGAATACGCGGAGGACACGGACACGCACAAACGCGTTCCCTTCTGCTGCCGAATTTTATCCGCTTCCATCCTAGCCGACAGGGACTACAAACAGGCGCTCGCCTATGCGGACGAATCCACCAGAAGCCTGTACGAAGAAGAAGCGCGCGCCATCGACGAAATTCAAAAATCTATCGCGGCAAAAGCGAAAGCGACCCGCAAAAAAATCGCGATGGCCGTCTTGATTTGCGCGGCAGTTTGCGCGGCAGTTATCCTCACTCCCAAGGTCATCACTCAAATCAAAGAGGAAATAGTGAGACAAAAAATCAATGAAGAAACAGAAAAGATCCTCGCACCGGAACGAGAACGTCTGGAAGCGAATAGAACAGTGAAAGCGGAGCGCTTGGAAGACGCCAAAACACTTACGCCGGATGAAATCCAGAATATAGAAATAGGGAGCAGCGTTTTGTACGGGTCATTCGAGGGGAACCCCTTGGAATGGATTGTCCTGAGCATTGACGGCCGCCGCGCTTTGATGATCACCAGAGATTGCATAACCAAGCGGAATTATAACGATGAATATACTGAAATCACTTGGGAAAATTGCAGCCTCCGGCGCTGGCTGAACAGCGATTTTTATGATGATGCGTTCACGGAGGCGCAAAAGGCGCGAATCATGGAAACGGAGATTGTCAACGCTGACAACAAGGAATGTGGCACAGAAGGCGGAAATAACACGGTGGACAAAGTATTTCTTTTGAGCGTGGAGGAATCTGAGCGGTATTTCCAGACGAAGGAGGAGCGCATGGCTTACTATGATAGGCAGGGGGATCTGTCGGGGTGGGCGTTTGTGGCGGTGTGGTGGCTGCGGTCACCCGGAGCATATGGTGATGAGGCCGCCTGTGCTTCTTTCCCCCGCGGCCTCGGTGTCAACTACCCTGAAGGCGTTCGGCCTGCCTTATGGCTAAATCTGGAATAGCGAGGGCGTTTCACAAAACGGCACATATTTTATAGTCATTTGTACAAAAGACCGCACGGAATTATGCGGACGTATTGTAGGGGCGGATATCATCCGCCCGTATCGCCCGGTATTATCGGATATCGGAAAAATTGTGCATGATGCAATTATTTATAAACATACCTTGCTCTAGATAAAGCTCCACCTCAGGTGACATGCACCTTTCCTGAAAAAACTCTTGAATGACGGCGCGACGCGTGGTAAACTAAAACGATGGGCGGCACGCTTATTTCTTTGCCTGACATTTTCTGAATAAGTAAGGAGAAAATTTACATGATTAAGCACCAAATCAAGCCCCTGACCGAGGATGAGGCGGAGGAAAGCCGCCGCCGGCACGGCGGCAACAGGCTGACGCCGCCGGAACAGAGTTCGTTTTTGGCGGAGCTGTGGGATACTTTTCGCGGCGACGCGCTGATCCGCATTTTGACGGTGGCGCTCGTCATCACCCTGGTTCTCGCTTTCCTAGGCTGGGGCGACTGGCTGGAGGCGGTCGGCATCGCGATTGCCGTTGTCCTGGCTACGACGGTTGCCACTTACAGTGAATATTCCAACAATAAGCTTTTCCAGAAATTACAGGAAGAATATTCGAAAATTGTATGTAAAGTCTTCCGCGCTTCCGGCGGGCAAACGCAAATCCGCGATATTTTCATCGACGACATTGTGACCGGGGATTACGTGCTGCTGCAAGCAGGGGACAAATTGCCGGCGGACGGCACGATCGTGGACGGGGAAATCAAGGTGAATCAGGCCAGTCTGAACGGAGAAAGCGAAGACGCCACGAAAAAAGAGGCGGACGTCTCCTATCCCTTTGACGCAGATCATGTGGATTTCCTGGACGCTCACACCGTATTCCGCGGCACGGTCGTGACTTTCGGCGAAGCGGTGATGCTGGTCAAAGCCGTGGGCGACAAATCGCAATTCGGCCGCCTGGCGCAGGAGCTGGCTGAGGACGACGAGCGGGAATCGCCGCTGAAAGTCAAGCTGGGGAAAGTCGCGGACGGCATTTCCCGTTTCGGTTACATCGGCGGCGTTTTGATCGCGGTCGCCTTCATGATCAACAGCATTTTCATTTCGCCCACGCTGGCTGAGGGCGCGACTGTTTACCTTTCCACGGCGAACGCCCTGCAAATCGTCAAAGACATCGTGGCCTCCATCACGCTGGCCATCGTTATCATAGTGGTGGCCGTGCCGGAGGGACTGCCGATGATGATCGCGCTCGTCTCCGGCCTGAATATGAAAAAGCTGCTGAAAGACAATATTTTGATCCGCAAAATCGACGGCGCGGAAACGGCGGGCAGTCTCAACATCCTGTTTTCCGACAAGACGGGCACGATCACCAGGGGGCTTTTGCAGGTGGCCGGCTTTTATTCGGCGGCGGACAAGGAGTATGACTCTTTGGACGGCTTGCCGGCCGGTTTGCGGGAACTCGCGATAATCAGCTTGAGCGCCAACAGCAATGCCGTCTGCATGCTGAACGGCGGCGAGCTGCAGATCACGGGCGGCAACGCGACGGAGCGCGCCCTGCACGAATTCGCCGGCGCGGAAGCCTGGCGGCGGTACGAGGAATATGGGCTGGAGCTGGGGGAAGCCCTGATGTTCAACAGCCAGAACAAGTATTCGGCCTGCGAAATCAAGAGTGGACGCGACAAGACGCTGGTCAAGGGCGCGCCGGAAAAACTGCTGGACACTTGCGCGTATTATTACGACGAAGACGGCAATTTACAAAAAATGACAGCAGAAGCGCGGGAGACGCTGGAAAACCGCATGACGGAACTTTCGGTCAAGGCCATGCGCGTTCTGGCCTTTGCCACCTCGGAGCGCAAAATAGAGGATGATTTTCTGGCGGAAATGGCCTTCGTCGGACTGGTGGGCATAAGGGACGAGCTGCGCCCGGAAGCCGCCGCCGCAAACAAACCGGCGCGGCAGGCCGGCATTCAGGTGGTGATGGTGACAGGCGACAAAAAAGAAACGGCGCTGGCCATAGCGCGCGACGCGGGCTTGGTGGCAGAAGAAACGGATCTGGTGCTGACGAGCGAGGAATTGAACGCGGCCGGCGACGAGGAATTGAAAAAAATGCTGCCCCGCCTGCGTGTGGTGGCGCGCGCTCTGCCGACGGACAAAAGCCGGCTCGTCCGCATTTCCCAGGAATTGGATCTGGTGGTCGGCATGACGGGCGACGGCGTCAACGACGCCCCGGCCTTGAAACGGGCGGACGTCGGCTTTGCTATGGGTTCCGGCACGGAGGTCTCCAAGGAGGCCTCGGACATCACGATTCTGGACGATAATTTCCAGTCGTTGATCAAAACTGTGCTATACGGACGAACGATTTACAACAATATCCGCAAATTCATCGTTTTCCAGCTGACCATCAACGTCAGTGCCGTTATGATCGCCTTCATCGGCCCCTTCATCGGCATGGGCACGCCGCTGTCTGTGACGCAGATGCTCTGGGTGAACATCGTGATGGACACGCTGGCGGCTTTAGCCCTGGGCGGGGAACCGGCCTTGGCCCGATATATGGAGGAACGCCCGAAACAGCGGAGCGAGTCGATTATCAGCCGCAATATGTGGTCGGCAATCCTGTTTAACGGTATCTATCTGATGTGGGCCAGTTGCCTTTTTCTGCTGCATCCGTTTTTCCGGGGACTGTTCCGCTCCGGCGGCGAGGAAGTGTTTCCCGACAAGAGCCTTTTCTTTATGACCGGATTTTTCTGTTTCTATGTTTTGAGCGCGATGCTGAACGGCTTCAACGCCCGGACAGAGCGCGTGAATTTTCTGGACAACGTCACGCAAAACCCCGGCTTTATCAGCATCATGGCCTTGATTGCCGTCGTGCAGGTCGTCATGACTTTCGTCGGCGGCAGCATTTTGCGCACGGCGCCGCTATTGCCCGCTGAATGGGTCGTGGTGGTTCTGCTGGCTCTGATCATCATCCCGGTCGGGATTTTGCGCAAGCTGGTTTTCCCGCAGCGCGTCTCTTAAGAGCTGTCGACAAACTGTTGCTGAAACCATAAAACGGGATTTTCATAAAATTGGTGCCAGCAAGCGGCTGACCGACTCCTTGAACTTGACCAGCCAGGAACGCTGCCTGTATTTATCGGGCGTCAGCTCATCGCATTGGGCGATGTCTTTCATAAAAGCCGTTTGCAGGATTTTGGCCGTGGGAACATGGTAAATGAAAGCGTTCACCTCGTAATTGAGGCGAAAACTGCGGATGTCGAAATTCGCCGTGCCGACGGCCGCGATGCAGTCGTCCACCACGATCGTTTTGGAGTGGAGGAAGCCGCCTCGGTAGACATAGGCTTTGACGCCGGATTGCAAAAGATCGCCGATAAAGGAATATGTCGCCCAGTAAACGAAAGGGTGATCGGGCTTGCATGGAATCATGACGTTGACGTCTATGCCGGAAAGCGCGGCAATGGCCAGCGCGTCGCTGATGCTCTCGTCAGGGATGAAATACGGCGTCTGAATATAGACGGATTTTTTCGCGGCGTGGATCATTTTGACAAAACCGAGTTTTATATCCTCATGCTCGGAATCCGGACCGCAGGAAACCACCTGCACGCCGGCGCCGGCTGCGGCGGGGAGCGGGGGATAATAGCGCTCCGACACGGGCAGTTTTTCGCGCGAGGCGAGCAGCCAGTCCGAGAAAAAGCGCGTCTGCAGCTCGCGCACGGCGCTGCCCCGGATGCGCAAATGGGTGTCGCGCCAGTAGCCCATCCTTTTTTTCAGGCCGAGATACTCGTTGCCGACATTGAATCCGCCCACATAGCCGATGCGGCCGTCGATAACCACGACTTTGCGGTGATTGCGATAGTTCAGCTTCATATTGATGAAAGTGAAAAACGAGGGGAAAAAGCGCGCGACATGCCCGCCGGCCTTCCTCAGGCGGGCAAAATCGCGGCCCGGCATTGAATTGCCGATGGCGTCAACGAGCAAACGCACTTCGACGCCTTCCCGCGCTTTTTCGATCAGGAGGTCGAGCAGGCCGTGCCCCAGCTCGTCTTTTTTCAAAATATAGTAAAGAACGTGGACATGATCCCGCGCCGCCCGGATCTGGCTGAACAAATCATTGAATTTTTCCCGTCCATCCGTGAAAACAAGCAGCTCATTGTCCGCTGAATAGAGCGCGCGGCTTTGCACCTGGTGAAATTGGATGATATCCCGGTAGGCCTCCAGGCGGGAGTCGCGAAAAATTTTGCCGCCGGATTGCAGGCGGTTGATCGACTGGAGCAGCGCTGGTTTGTGCTGCCTGTAGTCCTCATCCCGCGCCGCGAAAGCAAAAGATTTGCGTCGCAGGAGGTTCTGGGAAAGAAAAAAGTACATAACCGCGCCGACGCCGGGCAGAATAAAGAGCGTGAGCAACCAGACCAGCGTCGTCGTCGGTTTTCTGCGTTCGAGAAACACGATCATGATCGTGAAGAAAAAATTGATGATATAGGCGAAGGTCAAAACGCGGAAGCCAATGTCAGCCCAGTATATCTGCATAGATCAGCCTCCGGCTTCTCCGGAAGCGGAAAACTCCTGCAGATCGGTTTCCAGTTCGTTCAGCAAGGCGCGGATTTCCTCTATTTTCGCCTGCAGCTCCTCCACGCTTACATCCTCGGGGCCGGCGCTCGCTTCGCTGCCCGGCTCACCTCCGCTCGCCGGGAATCCTCCGCTGGACGCGTTATCGCCGTCAGCGTCCTCGCTGCCGCCGATCCCGCCGGCGTCGCCTCCCGCGCCGTCTCCCGTCTCCGCGCCGCCCGCCGGCCCCGCTTCCGGGCCGAACAGCGCCACCAAAGCCTCATCCAGGGTATTCGTCATCACGACCTCATCCTTATACGCAGCGATCACGCGCCGCATCTCCGGGATGCTGCCCGACGACGTCGATTGTAAATACACCGGCTCCACAAAAAGGAAACTCCCCGCAATCGGCAGCGCCAGCAAATTGCCGCGAATCACCTGCGACCCCTGCTGATTCCAAAGCGTAAGCTGCGGCGAAATCACCGGATCCTGGTCGATGCGCGACTCTATCTGCAGCGGCCCATAAGTCTCAATGTTTTTCGGCAGCTTGTACAGCAGAATCTCGCCGTAATGCTCGCCGTCCATGCGGGCTGCGAGCCAGGCGACCATATTGTTGCGCGCGTTGGTCTCGCTGGAAGCCGGCGTGAAAGGCTGAATCAGCACAAATTCCTCCTCCGTCTCCCCCGGCAGCTTCATAATCACATAATACGGATCGACATTGATCGGGGCGGAAAGATAAACCTCCTTCGCCACTTCCCACATATCTTCCTTATTATATAAAACGATTGGATTCGTCATGTGAAAAGTATTCAGCATCTCGGTCTGGATGCGGAACATCGTCTCCGGGTAACGCAAATGCGCGCGCAGCGAATCGGAAATCTCCGAAAGCGGACGGAAGACGCCTGGGAAAATTTTGCTGTAAGTGGCGAGAATCGGATCCGCCGGATCAACCACATAATAATCCACCGTGCCGTTATAGGCGTCAACAATCACCTTGATGGAATTGCGGATATAGTTGAACCCGTTGGTGCCGTATTGCACGGCATAAGGAATCGTCGAAGCAGTCGTATAGCCGTCGATGATCCATTTGATGCGGCCCTCATCAATGACGGCGTAGGCGTCGGGGTCAAAGAGCAGGAACGGTGTGAGCTTGCGCACCCGTTCCATGATATTGCGGTGCAGGAGCATTTTGCTCTCCGCCGTCACGTCCCCGGAGAGGAAAAAGCGCAACGTCGCCTGATTGAAGGAAAGCATGAGCTTGTTAAAAAAAGTAAACGGAATGCCGGTTGAACCGGCGTACATGTTTTCCGCGTTGTCGTTTTCGCGCGGATAATCAAACTCCATGTATTTGCTGTTCGCCACGACCCAGTGATCGGTCAGCTCACCGAAGTACACGCGCGGTTCCGGCAGCGCGAGCTCCGGGTAAGCGCTTTGCGGCGGGATATTGTTGATGGAAAAAGAAGGCAGGCCCTGCGAGGTCACTTCGTTGGCGAAAGAGGCGGCGGCCCCGAACCCGTGCGTATATTTGAACCGCGTGTTGACAAAGGTGCTCGTGTCAAGATCGACGATGCTCAGTTCGCGCACGGAAAGCATCATCTGGCGGTAATCCCCGCCCACGGTGTAGCGGTCAAGATCGATGTCGTTGAATTTGTAATACTGGCGGATGCCCTGTTTTTGCCCGTAAATCTGCTTCATCGGCCGGGGATCGTTCAGGCGCACATTGTCTATGATGGCCTTCTCATTCTCCAGATCCGCGGGCGTGATATTCGCCGTGCCGTTATAGTCGCGTTCCTCAATTTTGTCCAGCCCATAGGCGAAGCGCGTCATGAGAATTTCGTATTCTATATAGGGCGTCTCTTTTTGCAATTCGTTCGGCACGACGACGAGGGATTGCACAGCGGAGGGCAGAGCGCTCGCGCCGAGGAAATAGACGGCGAGCAGGATGGGCGGGGCAAAAAGCAGCGGGCGGACGTCCTGGCGCGTGAGGGTCAGAAGCGAACCCAGCGCGGCGAGGGCGGCGAGGACGGCAAGCGCGCGCAGGGCCGGCAGCGCGAAATGAATTTTGGCGTAGCCGGCACCGACGACATTGCCCTGCTGCGAGTAAAACAGGCTGTACATCTGCAGGAAGA
>JAISQG010000234.1 GCA_031274335.1 Gracilibacteraceae bacterium | reverse complement strand
TAAGCATTGTTGTTCCAACCTATAACGAGGATATGAATGTTGTTCCGCTGAGCGAGGCCATAGTGGCGGAATTGGACAAAAGCCTGCCGGATTATGACTATGAGTTGATATTCATAGACAATTGCTCCACTGATAATACCCGCGCCTTGCTGGCCGAAATTTGCAGAAAAAATAAGAATATTAAGGCAATATTCAATGCCAAAAATTTCGGTTCGGAGCGCTCCGTGTTTCACGCGCTCTGCCAGGCCGGCGGCGACGCGGTGATGCTCATTTGCGCTGATTTTCAGGATCCGGTTGAAATGATCCCTTTATTGGTCGGTGAATGGGAAAAAGGGTATAAGGTGGTGAGCGCGGTAAAAACAAAGAGCAAGGAGAATAGATTTATTCGCTTACTGCGTTCCATGTATTATAAATTGATCAAGAAGATGTCGGAAGTCGAGCAAATAGAACATTTTACCGGATTCGGACTGTATGACAAATCATTCATTGAAGTTTTGCGCAACCTGGACGAGCCGATCCCTTTTTTACGCGGCATCGTCGCAGAGTTAGGATTTAACCGGAAAGAGATTGCGTATGAGCAGCAGCAGAGAAGGGCCGGCAAAAGCTCGTTCAACTGGTACAGGTATTATGATATGGCCATGTTGAGTTTCACGTCTTACACCAAAGTCGGCATGCGCCTGGCGACCATTCTGGGCTTTATGATTTCAGTTTTCAGCCTGCTCATCGCCTTGGTGTACCTGGTGCTGAAACTCACGAACTGGGATGCGTTTCCCATGGGCAACGCGCCCATCCTGGTGGGTGTTTTTGTCCTCGGCGGCTTGCAGATTTTCTTTATCGGGCTGGCGGGGGAGTATATCCTGAATATTAATAACAGAATCATCAGACGCCCGCTTGTTATAGAAGAGCGGCGCATCAATTTTGACGATTCCGCAGAGACGGATTCAAAACGGTAAAATGACGGGAGATAAGCAAATGAAAGAGAAGAAGGCGCTCAGAGAACAGATACTGGATCTGGTGCGGGAGTATACAAAAGCAGAACAGGCCGGCGCCAAGCCCTACAAGCCGGGGATGCGCATTCCTTACGCCTCGAGAGTTTACGATGAGCAGGAGCGTGTCAATTTGGTTGACAGCGCGCTGACATTTTGGCTTACGGCGGGAGAATACGCGGAGCAATTCGAGCGCAAATTGGCCGCGTATCTTGATGTTCCTTACGCATATGCCGTTAACTCAGGATCGTCAGCAAATCTTTTGGCGTTCATGGCTTTGACTTCCCCATTGCTTGGCCGGCGGGCGCTCAAGCGCGGGGATGAAGTGATTACAGTGGCAGCCGCGTTTCCAGCCACGGTGGCGCCGATATTGCAGGCGGGCTGTGTTCCCGTTTTTGCTGATATCGACATTCCGTCGTATAACATCGATGTGTCCATGCTGGCGCCGGCGCTGTCAGAAAAGACTAAGGCGGTCTTCCTGGCCCACAGCCTGGGCAATCCCTTTAATCTGAAAGCTGTTTCTGATTTTTGCGCCGGCAATAACCTGTTTCTGATTGAAGACAATTGCGACGCGCTGGGCGCGGAATACGACAGGGGCTACGGTTTTGAAAAAACCGGCACTGTGGGAGATATCGG
Organism: Gracilibacteraceae bacterium; assembly: GCA_031274335.1. Lineage (GTDB taxonomy): Bacteria > Bacillota > Desulfitobacteriia > Desulfitobacteriales > Syntrophobotulaceae > JAIRRL01. The sequence continues at coordinate 3,632 of JAISQG010000234.1, read as the reverse complement.
GACTTCCAGTTTTTATCCCGCTCATCACATCACTACGGGTGAAGGCGGGGCTGTTTATACAAAAAACCCGCAACTGGCCAAGATTTTGCTCTCCATGCGGGACTGGGGCCGCGATTGCGTATGCCCTTCCGGCAAAGATGATACCTGCGGCCATCGTTTTGACGGTCAGTTCGGCACGCTGCCCAAGGGGTATGACCATAAGTATGTGTATTCCCATTTGGGTTATAATCTCAAAATGACTGACATGCAGGCGGCGGTCGGCTGCGCGCAAATTGACAAGCTGCCGTCGTTCGTCCAAAAACGTCGCGAGAATTGGCTGGCTATCAGAAATGGCATACAAAAATTGTCCGAATGGCTGATACTGCCGGAAGAAGAGATGAATTCCAAAAGCAGCCCGTTCGGTTTTCTTGTGACAATGAAAGAAAATTCCCCGGTCAGCCGGGATCAAATGGTGGCGGCGCTCGAGTCAAAGGGCGTGCAGACGCGAATGTTTTTTGCCGGCAATATAACGCGGCACCCTTGCTTCGCCGAGTTGAAAAACGGCGCCGATTTTCGCGTATGCGGCGAACTCAGAAACACGGACAGGCTTATTCACGACACATTTTGGGTCGGGGTGTATCCCGGCCTGGATGAGCCGCGTATTCAGGCGATGGTCAATGCTTTTGGCGCGGTTTTTCGTTAGGAATTATATTATGGAAAACATCAGCTGAGGGTGAATGAAACATGAAATTGACGGCCTGTCTGATTGTGAAAAATGAGGAGCGCTGCCTGGCGCGCTGCCTGAACAGTTTGCGCGGCGCGGTGGATGAAATCGTCGTGGGCGATACCGGTTCCGCCGACGCCACGCGGGAAATCGCGCGGGAGTGGGGCGCGCGCGTTTTGGACCTCCCCTGGCGGGATGATTTTGCCTGGGCCAAAAACCAGGTGCTGGACGCGGCGGACGGGGACTGGGTTTTGTTCCCGGACGCGGATGAGTATTTCGCTCCGGGCGGGGCGGCGGCTTTGCGCGCGCTGGCGGAGGCCTCCGGGACGTGCCCGGAGCTGGACGGCATCGTACTCCGGAGATATGAGGGCACGGCGCTCCCCGCTTCGTTCAGTGCGGTTATCCGTGCTTTCCGCCTGTCGCCGGATATGCGCTTTGCGGGGGCGATTCACGAAAGCCTGAGCCGGGGCGGCCGGCTGCCGCGCCTGCTTGACGCGCCCGAAAATATTTTCCTCTGGCACGACGGCTATGCCGGCGCCCGCGCCGCCGCTAAAATCGCGCGCGACACGCGCATAATCGAGAAGCAGCTCCGCTCCGGCAGCGACGATGCCCTGCTTTTGTTCCATATGGGCAAAATGCTGGACCGGCAGAAGGAGCAGGAGCGTATTTGGGAATATATGGAATCATTCTTGCGCCGGGATACCACGCCTTCCTCAATTTGCCTGAAAGCCATGTTATTGGCGGAAATCGCGCTGGCCTTTGCGCCGGATGCGCGGATAGCGGGGGAGCGGCGGCGCTGGCTCGCAGGGGAGGCGCTGCGGCGTTTTCCGGCGCAGCCGGGCGCGTATCTTATCGCGGGCGGCGAGGCGGCGGAGCGCGGGGACTGGCGCGAAGCGATGAAAATGTACGCGCGGGCGGCGGGGTTGTGGGAGAGCGGATTTGACGACTTCGGCGATTCCGATTACCGGCAGGAGAAAATCCGGCCGCTGGTATACGCCCGCCTGGGGCGCTACCGGAAGCTGAGCGGCGACACGGAAGGCGCTCTGGCGGATTTTGCCGCCGCGCTTGAGCGGGAGCCGGATAACCCAGACGCCGTGGCCGGATACATCGAATGCAGCCGCGCCGCAAGCGCGGAAACCGTGGCCGGCGCGCTTTCCGTCTGGATGGCCCGCTGCCGGGAACCGCTCGGCTATCTGGCGGCGGCACGGGCGAAACGCTGCGACCTGCTGTACCTCCTGCTTTATGACCGCCATTTTGCCGGGCAGGGCGAACGGGCGCCGCGGCGGTATTTTGCCACCATGCAGGTGCTGGCCGGCGCCTGGCACGCGGCGGCGGCGGACTGCGGCGTCTATATGCGGCGGCATCCGCTTTGGGACGGGGACGGGGCCGCTTTTTTTGCCGCCCTCCTGCCGCCGGAGCGGGCGGAAACGGGGGCCGTGCTGGCGGAGGCCGTCGCCGGCTGCCTGCTGGCCGCGAGCGGATGGAACGAACCGGCGGGGGCTTGGAGCGGAGCCGCGGTCTCAGCCGATCCGGCTGTTTTTTTGCGCGCATTGGCCGCGCTGGCGCCTCCGGCTTTGAGCGATGCCATCAGGCTCAGCTTGGGGGAGGAAGTGGAGACGCCGCGCCGGGAGGGCTTGGAGCTCGTCACGGAGACGGGTGAGCGATTGGGGGCGCTGGCGGCACCGGAAGAGGCGCGGGCAATTTGGCGGGAAGCAGCCGCATGTTTCGTTTGAATTATGCCCGCCGTGACAAGGGTTTCCGTCGCTTCGCGTCGAATTACGCAGCATGAACCTGGATAAATATTTCGCCTTTGTCAACATTGTGGCCATCGTGCTGATTGCCGGCATCCTGCTTGTCGGAGACGTCATCGTCTTCAATTTGGCGTATGTCGCCATCTTTGTTTTCGCCGCCGCCCGCACGATGCTCTCGCGCGCTAAAAAGCGGGTGAAATTCTATCTGCTGGCCGCTTATCTTTTCATCATGATTTTTCAGCTGGCAGTCTGCAATGAGGCGCTTTTCGCCACTGAAAGCCACGGAGCCGCGCTCCTGATCCGCAAAACCTTTGGTGTTGCGCTCATGTTTCTGTCGTTTGTCGTCAGCCGCTATATAAGCGCCGGCAAATACGCGGAGTTTTATCTGCCGTCCCTGCAGGAAGCGGCGACCATCAGCTTCGCGGAACTGAATGCCGGCGTTGAGCAGCTCGTGCGGATGGCCGGGAAGATAAACGAGGCCGGGAAAAGCCTGTCGGCGGACAATGTCAAAAGCATTATCGACGAGCTGCCCCGCCATGATTCTTTCCGCTATGTCAACGCCGGCGCTCTGACGAAAGAATATTTCGCTCAGGCTGAGGCGAGTCTCGCCGACCCCCATATGTATATCATGATTTCCAACACGGGGAGCGAGGCCAGCGAGATCATATCGGTTTTCACGCAAAATCATTTCAATCACGCTTCCATCTCTTTCGACCGGGAACTGCAGACGGTGATCAGCTACAACGGCGGCGAAAGGCTATATCCGCCGGGCCTGAACCGGGAGATGATCGAGTATCTGGGACGCAAGCCGGGCGCCTCCATCCTCGTTTACAGCCTGGATTGTTCCGCGGAGCAGAAAAGGCTGATTTTGAGCAAAGTGGAGGAAATAAACCGCGAAGGCAGCGCGTATAACATGATGGGGCTGGTGCTGAAGCGCTCGTTCCGGCCCAACATCATGTTTTGCTCCCAGTTCGTTTACCGGATGCTCCAGTTTGCCGGCATGGCCTATTTTGTCAAATCCGACGGCAAGGTTTCCCCCACCGATCTGATCGAATTGGATTACCGCCGCAAGCTGCAATTTATTAAGGAAATAAAGCTGAACAGTGATTGATTTTGAGTTTTATATATGATAAAATTAAGAATATACTGGTCTGACCAGCAGACCAAGAACGGAGGTG
>JAISQG010000214.1 GCA_031274335.1 Gracilibacteraceae bacterium | reverse complement strand
CGCGAGGTTTTGCGCGACAAGGGACCTGTGCTCACGGAAATCCTGATCCCGGAGGATGAGGATGTTTTGCCGATGGTGCCGGCCGGCGCCCGCCTGGATCAGATGATTCTGGGGAGCTGCGAAGAAATAAATTGGCCTAATATGGCGAAGGAATTTCGTCCTCGGGCAAGGCGGGGGAAGGAGGCGTACCCGGGTGGTACGGTGACTGATGACAACACAGCCCGGGGGCGAAAGGACGAGCCAGATGGCCAAGTTATTGATGAACAGTTCCGCCGGGGAGGGATGAGCAGATGAAATACACGCTGGCCGTTCTGGTGGAGGATAAGCCGGGCGTTTTGACGCATGTGTCCGCCCTGATCAGCCGCCGCGCCTTTAACATCGTCAGCATCGCCGCCGGCTACACGGATGAGCCCGATATAACGCGCATCACCCTGGTTGTGGACGTGGGCGGCCAATACGAGCTGGAGCAGGTTGTGCACCAGCTGGGCAAATTGGTGGATGTCGTGAAAATCGTCGTCCTGGACGGCAAAGAAAGCGTTCACCGCGAGCTGGCCATGATCAAGGTGGAATCCCAGCCGGAGCGCCGGGCGGAAATCATCAACCTCGTCAATATTTTCCGGGCGCATGTGGTGAATGTGAACAAAAACACGATGATCATCGAGCTTTCCGGGGAAGAAACAAAGATAAACGCGCTGTGCGAGCTCCTGCGCGAATACGGCGTCAGGGAAATTGTCCGCACGGGCAAAATAGCCATCAGCCGGGGGCCGGGCGCGGCAAGAGAAGATTCGGATCAAAATTTGCCGTTGAAATCCACCCTACAGTATCGAAAATTATAACACCGGCTACTTCAGGCGGATCAAATTGTATTCCGTGCTGCCGATCCCCATTTTCACAGCCTGGCTGATACAGGCCCGCCAATCCGTCGTGGGGTGGAGCGCCGTGAAATAATCCTGGCCGGGGCCGGCGCCGGCCTGCCCCAGCAGGCTGTCCGCCAGCGGCGTCTGGGCGTTCACCAGGGCGGCCGCGGCCACGTCTATCGCCACGGGGTCAAACGAGGCGAGCATGCCGACGTCCGGCACGACCGGGCGGTCGTTTTCCGCGTGGCAGTCGCAAAAAGGCGAAATGTCCCGTGCGAGCGTGATGTGAAAATGCGGCCGCCCCCGTGTGACGGCCAGGGCGTATTCGGCGATTTTGCGGCTCAGGCGTTCGTTCGTCTCGTTGAAACGACCCGCCACGGCGTCGGCGCTACATACGCCGATGCAGCGCCCGCATCCGACGCAGCGCGCGCTGTCGATGGCGGCCTTGCCGTCGGCGTTGAAGGAAATGGCCCCGTGAGCGCAGTTGCGGGCGCAAAGGCCGCAGGCCGCGCAAAGAGCCTGGTTGATCTCCGGCTGGCCGCTGTCGTGCATCTCCATTTTTCCGGCCCGCGAGCCGCAGCCCATGCCGAGGTTTTTCAGCGCGCCCCCGAATCCGGTTTGCTCGTGCAGCTTGAAATGGTTGAGCGAAATAATGACGTCCGCGTCCATGACCGCGCGCCCGATTTTCGCTTCCCGCACGAACTCGCCCCCGACGGGGACAAGGGCCTCGTCCGTTCCTTTCAGTCCGTCGCCGATCAGCACGTGGCAGCCCAGGGTCAGCGGGTTATAGCCGTTCACATAAGCCGCTTCCAGATGTTCGAGCGCGTTTTTGCGCCGCCCGGCATAAAGGGTGTTGCAATCCGTGACGAAGGGCCGCCCGCCCAGCCTCTGCACTTGCTCGACGACGACGCGGGCGTAATTGGCCCGCAGATAGGCCAGGTTGCCCGGCTCGCCGAAATGGAGCTTGATGGCGACGAATTTGTTATGCATGTCGATGCGCCGCATATCCGCCGCTTGCAAAAGCCGTGCCAGCTTCTGCGGGAGATTTTCCGTCATTGTAGCCTGAAAATCCGTGAAATAAACATCTGATTTTTTCATTTTGCCTCCGAAAGCAATTCTAAGGCTTCTAACGCCTCTTTCCGTTCCCGGCCCCGAGCGAGCATCTCGCGCAATTCTTCCGCCCGCCCGGCGGCCAAAGCCGCGCGAAAAGCCGCGAGACGCTCAATGAGGTCGTCCAAATGCCCGGTCAGGTAATCGCTGTTGCGCAAAAACAGTTCCGTCCACATATCCTCGTTCAGGCGGGCGACGCGCGTCATATCCGCGAAGCTACCGGCGCTGAGGCCCTGATGCTCCAAGGCCAGCGGGTTCTGGACATAGGCGCTGGACACGATATGGGCGAGCTGGGAAGTGAGCGCGACGACGCGGTCATGCCGCTCCGGCGACGTGCGGACGACGCCGGCAAATCCGAGGCGGCGAAAAAAATCCTCCGCCCAGGCCAGCGTTTCCGGCGGCGTGTCCGCGTCCGGCGTCAAAATCATGCTCGCACCCTGAAAAAGCGCCGGCGACGCATATTCATATCCCCAGCGCTCACGCCCGGCCATCGGGTGGCCGCCGATATAAACGAGATCGGGCCTGGCCGCCAGCGCCTCGCGCGCGTCACGGCGCAAAGCGCGTTTTACCCCGCAAAAATCAATGAGCACCGCATTTTTGCCAAATATTTCTAAATATTCGGTAAAAAACTCTCGGGCCGCGCCCGGCCAGAGCGCGATGAGCACCAGCCGCGCCTGAGTTATGTCCTGGGGATTTGCGCTGTCAATCACCCCGTCGCGCTGCGCTTGAGCGAGCACGTCCGCTGAGAGGTCAATGCCGACGACCTCGTCTTCCGTATACGCCTTAATGGCTCCGGCGCAGGAAGCGCCGATGAGCCCGAGGCCGGCCACCGCTATTTTCACCTGCTTCGTCCCTCACGTCCTTAGGTTTATCGCTTTTTTCCGGCAGCAGAGTGTAATTCGCCGTATTGCGGAAATCGGCGTGTTCGGCCAGTATGCCGGCCCGGCGCATAACGATCATCTCCAGTTTTTCCTGTTTTTTCTCCAGGGGAATGTTCGGGTTATCGGCAATCGCTTTGGCCTCCGCGCTGAACTCCATCAGTTTGCGCCGGCGCAGGTTTTCCGCGTCCTCTTTGCTGCGGCAAAGCATCAGCTCCTGCTTGTACAGCGCCCGCTCCCGCTCTGTCTGCTCAGCCTTCGCGTGTTCCTCCGGCGCGTTTTTCCGCAGCCAGGCCATTTCCTCCGGCAGCAGACGCCGGCCTGTCATGAGCTTAGTGCGAATGGCGGTGAGTTTTTGACTGCGCCGTTGTTCCGCCGACTCACGCTTCAGTTCGGCAAGCAGGGGGTGCTCGTCTTTCGGCTGCGACGGGTTTTTCTTGCGTTCCTGCCATTTCAGACCGAGGTATTTCATCCTGACCTGAGCGGCGGGCGTGCCTACTCCGGCTATATTCATAAATACCCTCCTTTGGGAAACCGCGCTTCTCAATTAATACTTCGGCATGAAGCGAAAAAATTTTAGCCGCTTCCCACCCCTACAAAGACGCGTTTTGTCAAGGTGGTTTTTCAAGAAAGTTTATTTTCGGAGATTTGCACAAGGAGAATCTGTTGCCGCGCAAGTGAAAATGCCATTCCGTTTGCGTGCTAATAATTATTGGTGGGCGGACAAAGTAAATGCAACCTTGCCAGACTAAATGCTGCGGATTGGCATTTAGTCTGGCGAAAAATGGAAATCGAAGGAATTCAGGCGGCCAATAGGAGCTTTTTAGGGAGAT
>JAISQG010000185.1 GCA_031274335.1 Gracilibacteraceae bacterium | reverse complement strand
TCCTATCTTTCTTCTTATGACTTGCGGGAGGACGGCATTGTGGGCTGCACGATTCTCGGCGACGGCAGCATCAGCCTGATACTGGAAATGGCCAGCCTGCTGCACTAAAAACGGAATGGGGGGAGATCGCGATGAATGAAATTGTGGCCCAGGAAACCGAAAACACCCTGAGGGGCAAATATCTGACCTTTATGCTCGACGAACAGTGTTTCGGTTTGGATATAGAGTATATTTTGGAGATTATAGGCGTGCAGGTCATGACGCGCGTGCCCAAGATCCCGCCCTACATCAAGGGGATCATGAATTTGCGCGGCAAAGTAATTCCGATCATCGACATGCGCCTGCGTTTTAACAAAGCCACGCGGGAATACGACGCCAAGACGTGCATTATTGTCGTGGAAGTGGACGAGGATGTGGTGGGGCTGGTCGTGGACGCGATTGACGAGGTGGTGGACATTGCCGACGAGTATATTTCCGCTCCGCCGGGCGTTTCTTCGGATTACACAGGCAATTTCATGAAGGGCGTGGCGCAGGAAAAAGGACGGGTCAGGCTCCTGCTTGACTGCCGGCGTATTTTGCGTGACAGCTATTGACCGCGTAACGAGTTGCTAAGGAATGAGATTAATCAGTATTTCCCTAAGCCGGAGAAGAAAATGATAAAATTAACTGACAGCGAATTCAAAGAAATGCACACTTATGTCAAGGCCAGATACGGCATCAACCTGGAAAGCAAACGCGTGCTTATCGAGGGGCGCCTGACCTCGACCCTGCAGGCCAAGGGCTGCAAAACTTTTTCTGACTATATTCAATTGCTGCGCAAAGACAAAACCGGCGAGGAAATAACAACCTTTTTGAACAAAATCACGACGAACCTGACGTTTTTTATGCGCGAACCGAAACATTTTGAGTACCTTAAGAGCAAAATATTGCCAGAACAGGAAAAGAGTAACACAAAAAAACTTTACCGCATCTGGAGCGCCGGCTGTTCGCTGGGAGCGGAAGCCTATACGACGCTGATGACGCTGCACGATTATTTCGGTGCCAGAAAATCGCTTTGGCGCACGCCCGTGCTGGCAACCGACATCTCCCAGTCCGTGCTGTCCGGCGCGAAAGAAGCCACGTACAAGGCCGACCTCCTGAAAGACATCCCCGCCAACTGGCGCGCCAGATATTTCAAGCCGGCCGGTCCCAAAAAAGAGGAATTCCAGGTGACGCCGGTCATCAGGCAGGACGTGGAATTCAAAGTACTCAATCTCATGGATGATTTTAATTTTCCTTATTTGTTCAACCTGATCTTCTGTCGCAACGTGATGATTTATTTCGACCAGGAAACGCGCCGGAAGTTGGTGAATAAGTATTATGAAAAACTGGAACCGGGTGGGTATCTTTTTATCGGACATTCGGAAACCATACAGCGGGACGCGACGCCGTTTCATTTTATCCAGCCGGCCATTTACCGCAAACCGGCTCATTAAAACATCGGGGCTGCCGCGCCCCGGACGGAAAAGAGGTGCTGACATGCCGGCAGGCAAAAGAATTCGCGTATTGATTGTGGATGATTCCCATTTTTTCCGCGGCGTCCTGAGCAAAGGCCTGAGCCAGGATGAGCGCCTGACCATTGTGGGGACGGCGGTGGACGCGCCGGATGCGGAAAACAAAATCCGGGAACTCAGCCCCGACGTGTTGACCCTTGATGTGGAAATGCCGGGCATGAGCGGCATTGAATTTTTGAAAAAGCTCATGAGCGAGAGGCCTTTGCCTGTGGTCATGGTCAGTTCGCTGGACGCGCGGGTTTTCGATATCCTGGCAGCCGGCGCGGTGGATTTTGTGCAAAAGCCCAAAGGCGGGCAGGAGGCCATGAGCGCCTTTTTTGCCGATCTGTCCGCCAAAATCCAGATTGCCGCCGTCGCCCGCCTGCGTTCCGGGCGTAAACCGGCCGTGGCGGCGGCCGGAACAACCGCGCCCGCCTCCAAGCCGGCGGCCAAGGCGCCGGTGCTGGCGCCGTTGCGCGGAGCGGGGCACAAAAAGACGGTGATCGCTTTCGGCGCTTCCACCGGCGGCACGGACGCGCTGGCCGACGTATTGCAGCGGTTTCCCGCCGGCACGCCGGGCATCATAGTCACTCAGCATATGCCGCCCGGGTTTACTAAGATGTTCGCGGAACGGCTGAACCGCATTTGCGCTATGGAGGTCAAGGAAGCGGAAAACCGCGACCCGATCGTGCCGGGACGGATACTGATCGCGCCGGGCGGATTGCAGATGGGCGTGGAAGCGACCGCTTCCGGTTATGCGGTCAGGGTGGCCCCCGGCGAAAAAGTGAGCGGCCATTGTCCTTCGGTCGATTTTCTTTTTACCTCCGTCGCGAAGGTTGTAAAAAAAGACGCTGTCGGCGTTATTATGACCGGCATGGGCGGGGACGGCGCCGCCGGGCTTCTTCTCATGCGCCAGGCCGGCGCGTACACCGTGGGCCAGGACAAGGAGACTTGCGTAGTCTACGGTATGCCGATGGTGGCTTTCAAAAAAGGCGCTGTTTGCAAGGAGACGGGATTGGAATTCATTGCGGCCGAAGTGCTGCAGCATCTGAGACGCCGGGAGCATTGAGCGGGCTCAGGGTTAACTAGCAGAAACGCGTGGAGGAGGAAAAGCGATGGATTGGCTACAGCAGGCGGAATTGCAGGAACAGGAGGCAGCGCCTGTCACAAATCAATACCTGACATTTGCGATTGACAACCAGTCTTTCGGCATCTCGATCAGCGATGTCGTGGAGATAATAAGTTTATGCCCGATTGCCCAAGTGCCGCAGTTTTCGGGCTACGCCAAGGGGATCATAAATTTGCGCGGCCGGATTATTCCGGTGATAGACGTGCGTCTCCGCTTTCATATGCCGGAGAAAGACTATGACAGCCGCACATGCATCATCATCACCAATATCAACGAGCTCGACATTGGCTTCATCGTGGATGAGGTGCAGGAGGTCGTGGACATCGATCAGGCGGACATCGAGCCGGCGCCGAAGCTGACAGGTTCTTACGCCCACCGTTTCATCATCGGTGTGGGCAAAAGGACAGGCAAAATGATCCTTTTGCTGGACAGCCAGCGTTTGTTGAATGAGGAAGAAGTGGCGGCTTTAGACGTGTCACAGATTTGAGGAACAACGCATGGCTGCGAGAAAAAACGTGACTGTCAGCGCCGAGGCTCAGGCTATTCGGGACGCGACAGCGGAACAAATGAAAAAAAGGCGCGAGCAGCAGGAAAGGCAAAACGAGGCGGCGGCCCGGCGCAGGGAAGAGATGAAGCGGCGCAGCATTGAAATGAAGCAGAAAATGGCGCTGAACTCCGTCGAGATGAAGAAAAAGCAGGCTGTGCGCAAATTGTCCATGAATATGAAGGATCCGCCCTATGTTGTCGAACGCAAGGCGGAAAAGATTCTGGGCAATCTGGATCGGCAAAAGCGCAAGCTGCTCGACCGCCACAACAAAGCTCTCGCGGCGCTGCGTAAAAAAGCGACAGCCGAGCAGCGGCGCAAGGCCAAGCTTTTGCAAAAAGAATTGCGTCGGGACCCCGATTGGCTGAGAGAGCAGGAAGAACAGAAGGAAAAGGCGAAGGATCAGGCGCGGCAGAAAAAGCTGGCCAAAGATCAAATGGCGGCCGCGCGGCGGGAGCGAGAGCAGGCGCGCAAGGACGAGCAGAAAAAAAAGAAGCTCCAGGAGAAGGAGGAGAAGCGGCAGCAAAAACTCGACCCGCTCTGGCTGGAACAGGAAAAAGAGCGCAAGGCGCTGGAAAAAGAAAACAAGTTGCAGGAAAAAAACCGCAAGGCGCAGAATAAACTTGAGGCCGGGCAAAAGAAAGCGGAGCAGAAGGCGCGGCTGGCCGAACAAAAAGAAGCCGCCAGGGAACTCAAGCGGCAGGCCGCCGCCAAGAAGCGGGAAGAAAAAGAAAACAGCCGCCGGCAAAAAAAAGATCCCATCTGGTGGGAACAGGAAAAAGAGCGCAAGGAGCAGAACCGGCAGAGCGCGCGCGAGCGCAAGGAGCAAAAGCGGGCCGAAAAGGTGCGCCGCCAGATCGAAGCGATTGAGCGGCGGCAGGCGGCGCGCGAGCAGGGAGGAAAAGTGAAAGAGGGATTTCTCGCCGGCAAACTCGTATTTTTGATTGTCGGAGTGCTTATCCTTGGCCTCCTGGCGGGCGGCGGCTTCGCGGCTTATAAAATATTCCTGGAAGTGCCGCCACCGGCTCCGGTGGCGGAAAACTGGCTGGCCAGGGTGAAGATTTCCGGGATGGGAGAGATTA
>JAISQG010000134.1 GCA_031274335.1 Gracilibacteraceae bacterium | reverse complement strand
AGCTTCGCTACTTCGTCCTCACGTTTAAGCGAGCGCAATCCCTCCATCGTCGCGTGGACGACATTGTGCGGGTTGGATGAGCCGATGGACTTTGTCAGGATGTCTTTGACCCCGGCGGCCTCCAGCACAGCGCGCACCGCGCCGCCGGCGATAACGCCGGTTCCGCGGGAAGCCGGCTTTAACAAGACCCGGCCCGCTCCGTACAGCCCGATGATCGGATGCGGTATCGTCGTTCCTTTGATCGGGATGGAAATCATTTTTTTCTTTGCGTCCTCAACGCCTTTGCGGATAGCTTCCGGCACCTCGGTCGCCTTGCCCAGTCCGGCCCCGACGCCGCCCTTGCCGTCGCCGACGACGACTAAGGCGCTGAAACTGAAACGGCGCCCGCCTTTCACCACTTTGGCCACGCGGTTGATGTCCACAACCGTTTCGGTCAATTCCGGTTTATCGGGATCACGGTTGTCGCGGCGGTCATCACGCCTCGAATCCCTGCGCCCGGAAGGCCTGTCACCCTGTCTGGGCGCCTGTCCGCCGCGGTCTCTTCTGACAAATTCATTCGCCAAAACTATTCCTCCTCAGGTTTATAATCATTACAACACCAACCCTGCTTCCCGCGCGCCTTCCGCCAAGGCGGCCACCCGACCGTGGTACAGAAACCCGCCGCGGTCATAAACCACTTTTTCGATTCCTTTGGCCAAGGCCTTTTCTCCGACAAGCATGCCCACTTTTTTCGCCCCCTCGACATTGCCTCCGTCGAGTCCCGCCTCCTTGAAAGCCGCGTCCAGCGAAGAAGCCGATGCCAGCGTGACGCCTTGCACATCGTCAATCAATTGGGCGTAAATATGGTTCAGGCTCCGAAACACCGCCAGCCTCGGCCTGGCCGGCGTACCGCTCACTTTTTTGCGCACACTTTTGTGCTTGGGTTTGCGCAGCGCGCGGCGGTCGCTTTTTTTGATCACTGTGTTACCGTCCTTTCAGGCGGCAAGAGATTTTGCCCTTGCCTTATTTTTTGCCGCCGGCCTTGCCTTCCTTCCGGCGAATCACTTCGTTTTCGTATTTTATGCCCTTGCCCTTGTAAGGCTCCGGCGGACGCTGCTCACGCACATTGGCGGCAAAAACGCCCACTTTCTCCTTGTCGATACCCTTGACAATAATCTTATTCTGAGCCGGCACTTCGATTTCGATGCCGTCCAAAGGTGCCATTTCCACCGGATGCGACTTGCCTACCGCCAGAACGAGGTTCTGCCCCGACATGGAAGCGCGGTAGCCGACGCCCACAAGTTCCAGATTTTTCCTGAATCCGTTCGTCACGCCCTCCACCATATTGAAAAGCAGCGTCCGCGTCAGTCCGTGCAGACTGCGATAGAGCGGCTCGTCCTTCTGGCGCGTAACGTGAATCAGCTTTTCTCCGACGGTGATATCGATTTCGGGGCGCATTTCCCGGACGAGCGAGCCTTTCGGCCCTGTCACGGTAAAAACATTCCCCTCCCGTTGGACCGTCACTCCGGCTGGGATCTCAATCGGTTTCTTTCCTACGCGGGACATACTAAACCTCCATCCTTTACCAAATAAAGCAGATTACTTCGCCGCCAAGCCCTTCCTTGCGCGCCTGACGATCCGGCATAATTCCTTTGGAGGTGGAGATTACCGCCACTCCAAGACCGCCGAGCACCTTCGGCAATTGATCCTTTTTGGCGTAAACCCGCAATCCGGGGCGGCTGATGCGTTTCATGCCCGTGATCACCCTTTTGCGTTCCGCGCCGTATTTGAGGTAAAGGCGAAGCATTCCCTGCTTGTTGTCCTCAATGTATTCATAATCCCTGATGAAACCTTCCCGTTTCATCAGTTCCGCCAGCGCTTTTTTCGTGCCGGACGCCGGCACTTCCACCTTGTCGTGGTAAACCATTCCGGCATTGCGTATTCTTGTCAGGAAATCAGCAATGGGATCTGACATAGACACGGCCGTTTTCCCCCTTTCTCCCTGTCATACTCTCACCAACTGGCCTTCGTGACTCCCGGCAATTCGCCTTTGTAAGCCAATTCCCGGAAGCAGATGCGGCAAAGTCCGAATTTGCGCAAATAGGCGTGGGGCCGGCCGCAGATTTTGCAGCGATTATGAAAACGCACCGCGAATTTCGGCTTGCGGGTCTGGCGCATGATCATTGATGTTTTGGCCATTTAGTCCTCCTCAGTCTTTTTCGCGGAACGGCATGCCAAAACCTTTGAGCAAAGCCTTCGCCTCGCTGTCCGTTTTGGCTGTCGTCACAAAAACGATGTCCATTCCCCGGATTTTATCTATTTTATCGTAGTTAATTTCGGGAAAAATAAGCTGCTCCTTGATGCCGAGCGTATAATTGCCCCTGCCGTCAAAAGATTTGGCGGATACGCCCTGAAAATCGCGCACACGGGGCAGGGCCACATTGAGCAGCCGGTCGGCGAATTCGTACATTCTTTCGCCGCGGAGCGTGACTTTAACGCCAATCGACATGCCGGCGCGCAATTTGAAACCGGCGATGGATTTTTTCGCCTTCGTGACCACCGGCCTCTGCCCCGTGATGGTCATGATGTCGTCCACCGCGCCGTCGATGGCTTTCGGATTGGCAATCGCCTCGCCCAAGCCCACGTTGATGACTATTTTTTCCAAACGAGGGGCTTGCATCGCGTTTTTATAACCTAATTCTTTTTGCAAGGCTTTCGTCAGCTCATTCCTGTATAACTCTTTTAAGCGGGCCACCAGCGCACCTCCTTATATATTCTCGTTTTCCGCGCCCGCGGGCCTGCGGAAAGTCATTTGCGCTTATCAGGCAAATTGTGCCCGCAATGCTTGCAGACGCGTACTTTGCCTTCCGTCGTCTGTTTCATGCTGCGGCGCGTGACGGATTTACATTCCGTGCAATAGAGCATGACGTTAGAGCTGTGTATCGGGGCTTCTTTATCCAGAATACCGCCCTGGGGCAGATCTTTTGTCGGTTTCTGATGCTTTTTCACGATGTTTACTTTTTCCACGACAACTTTGCTTTTGCCGGGATATACGGCGAGGACCCTGCCTATTTTGGGCGGTTTGCCCGGCTGCGGGCCGTCTTTGCCCGATATGACCATTACCATGTCCCCGGTTTTTACATGCATCTTGTTTTTAGCATGCGTCTTGTTTTTAGCCGGCATTATTTCACCTCCGCTGTTCCTATAATACCTCCGGGGCCAGGGACACAATTTTCATATAATCCCTTTCCCGGAGCTCACGAGCCACGGGTCCAAAGATACGCGTGCCTCTCGGGCTTTTGTCGTCCTTGATGAGGACAGCCGCGTTTTCACTGAAACGAATATAGGAGCCGTCCGGCCGCTTTATTTCCTTTCTCGTGCGCACAACCACCGCTTTGACCACTTCGCCTTTTTTGACCACGCCGCCGGGTGTAGCTTCTTTGACCGTGGCGACTATAACATCGCCGATGGAAGCGTAGCGCCGTCTCGAGCCGCCCATCACCCGGATGCAGAGCAGTTTTTTTGCGCCGGTGTTGTCACCGACCCTCAATGTCGTTTCCGCCTGAATCATCGGAATCCCCCGTTCCGGCGCGCCGGTTAAAAACACGCGCGCCACAGTTTTGCGTATAATGAGTCCTGGAGGCTTACAGCGCCACAGCCTTTTCCACCACTTTGACCAGCCGCATGTATTTGTCCTTGCTCAGGCGGCGCGTCTCCATAATTTCCACGACATCGC
>JAISQG010000048.1 GCA_031274335.1 Gracilibacteraceae bacterium | reverse complement strand
GCGGAAAAACGCCTGCTCTCCCTGCTCGCGCCGGGCCGGCGCAAGGAAAGTACCTCCATGAACCCTTTCCAGCTTTTTATGCAGGAGGACAAAAAGGAACAGCCGGAGCAGGAAAACGTCCCCCCGGAAATCGAGAAGGAACGGGATTTTCTCGAAAAGAAGCTGAAAACCGGGGAACTCGATGATTATCTCGTCGATGTGGAAGTCGAGGAAAATTCCCCTTACGCTGACATGCTGGCCGGCAGCGGCATGGAGATCGGCATCAATCTGCAGGACATGATGGCCGGCATGTTCCCGAAAAAGAAGAAAAAACGCAAAGTCGCCGTGCGGGAAGCCCGGCGCATCCTGACGCAGGAAGAAGCGCAATCGCTCGTGGATCACGAGGAGGCGGTGCAGGAGGCTATCCGCCGCACGGAACAGGAGGGGATCGTTTTCCTGGACGAAATCGATAAGATCGCCAGCCGGGAAACGGGCAGCGGCCCGGATGTCTCCCGCGGCGGGGTGCAGCGCGACATCCTGCCCCTGGTCGAAGGCGCGACGGTCGTCACGAAGTACGGCGCCGTGAAAACCGACCATATCCTGTTCATCGCCGCCGGCGCTTTTCATATTTCCAAACCGTCGGATCTGATCCCGGAGCTGCAAGGGCGTTTCCCCATCAGGGTGGAACTCAAATCCCTGAGCGTGGAAGATTTCCGTCGCATACTCACCGAACCTCACGCCTCGATCCTCAAGCAATATGAAGCCCTGCTTCTCACGGAAGGCGTCCGCGTCAGTTTTACGCCGGACGCCATAGGCGAGATCGCGCAAATGGCCTTCGACGTCAATGCCGCCACGGAAAACATCGGCGCGCGGCGTTTGCACACAATTGTGGAAAAAGTGCTGGAAGAACTGTCGTTCGAGGCTTCGGAGCTGCCGGCCGACTTTGAGCTGGAAGTCAGCAGCGAGTATGTGCGGCAGAAAGTCGGAGACATCGTTCGCAGCCAGGATTTGTCCAAATATATTCTGTAACAAGATTTAAGAGGAGGAAAATAGTTATGTCAAACGCAAACGACTTGGACATGGTATTGGAAAAAACAAGAGCTATTAGCAGGCTCATCCAGAGGGCTGGCGGAAATCAGGTGGATTTCGCGGAAATGGCCGGAGCGATCAGCGCCAAAACGGAATCCAACTGCTATATCCTCAGCAGCAAGGGAAATCTGCTCGGTTACAGCTGCATTCCCGGCTTTGCCTGCCAGAGCATTAACGAGATAATCCAGGAGACCGAGCAGTTTCCGGAAGCGTACAACGCGGAACTGCTGGGCGTCACGAACACCAAAACCAATCACAGCCAGCAGGACAGCGCCTGCGTGTTCAGCGGCAATGACAAATGCGAATACAACAACAAGAGGTCCACGATTATTCCGGTGCTGGGCGGCTCGGAGCGGGTGGGCACGCTGGTGCTGGCCAAATTCGACGCGGAATTCACAGCCGGCGACATGATTGTGGCTGAATACGGGGCTACGATCATCGGCATGGAGATTTTGCGCGAGCGGGCGGAACGCGCCGAAGTGGAGGCGCGGAAAAAAGCGGCGGTGCAAATTGCCGTCGGCACGCTGTCCTATTCCGAATTGGAGGCGGTGGAGCATATTTTCATCGAACTCGGCGGTTCGGAGGGCCATCTGGTGGCCAGCAAAATAGCCGACCGCGTAGGCATCACGCGCTCCGTGATCGTGAACGCGCTGCGCAAATTCGAGTCGGCCGGCGTGATCGAATCCAAATCTCTCGGCATGAAGGGCACTTATATCCGCGTGTTGAACGAACATCTGCTGGCTGAAATAGAGAGAATCACCAAACGCTGATTTGTTTGCCGCGGGAGGGAGAGCGATGCCACCAGAGGAAAAGGCAAAGGTTTATGATTTTCAGATCAGGCGGCTGCTGCAGCCCGCTGTGGGCTTTGGAATTCTGTATCCCCTGCTTCTGTGGCTGTTTTACCGCCTGAGCGGTGTGCCGACGCGATATGCTCAGATTTTCATGCTGATTTATATCGCGGCGGCTATCTCGCTGATTTTGCTCATCGTTTTCGCCAATTCCCAAAAAGTGCTGATAGAAAACGACACTCTGATCTTTCGCTCGCTTCTCGGCAGCGAAACACTGGAACCGGGGGACATTCGCCGCATTGTTTTCACGCAGCAGTGGCGGGCGGAGGTCGTGCGTATAAAAAGCGCGGCCAATAAAATTTATCTGCTGTCGGATTTCTATTTTCCGTTCAATGAATTGAGCGCGGAATTAGAAGACCTGATCCGGCGCTATCAGATCAGCTCCAATCTGGATGCTTAGATCTGTCAAATAATAATCTATAAGTGGCTGCCCGCCGGCATTTTTACCCTGTCCCAGGCGGCAGCCTGATTTTTTTAATATAGGAGACTGGTTCCGTGAGCAAAAAAAGTTTGAAAAATAAAGCGGCGGCACTACCGCCTGACCGCGGCCTGGTATTGAACAGCACCATGACCGCCGTCTTTGGCGTGCTGTTTTTTTTCCTCACCGTCTTGGCTGGCAGCTTCGACACCGTGATGGAAAAATGCGTCGCTTTCCTGAGCTGCCTCGCCCTGCTTCTGCTGTGCTGCTTCACGCAGACGGCGCGGTTTCGGCGCTTTTTGACCCCGACGGCTTTCACGCTGTCCCTGTATACCCTGGTCGGCGGCGTTTCCACGTTGTATGCCGTGGCGGGCAAATTCGCTATTTCTGAATTTTCAAAAATGCTTGCCGCTTTTGTTTTATTTGCCCTGATCGTCGGCATCCTCGCTCCGGGCGCGGAGCAGGCCCGCCGCCTTCTGACCGCGCTGGCCGCCGTTTGCGCCGTTTTCAGCCTCATCAGCATCGACGCCGCCTCCGCCGAATTTTTCACGCGCGGTTTTCGCGCGGTCGTCGGAGTTTTCACCCAGGCTTACGCCGAAGCCGGCGCCGTGGCGGACGGATCCCGCATCTCTTCGATTTTCAACACGCCGAATATTTTTGGCGGCATCGCCGGGCTGGGCCTGCTGTTTTCGGTTTATCTGACCGCCACGGCCACGCGGCGCCGGGAAAAAATTTACCAGACCGTTTTTCTCGCGGTGACGGCGCTGGCGTTCTTATATACCTTCAGCATGGGCGCGACGCTGTGCCTGGCGGTTTCCGCCGTGGTCATGCTCCTGGCGGCCGCGCCGCCCGACCGCATCCGCTTTTTTGTCGTCATGCTGGAAACGGCCCTGGCCGGGCTGGCCGTCATGTATTTTTCCTTCGGCTACCTGGGCACCGCCGGCCCGCAAGCCTGGCTGCCTATTCTCGCGGCCGCCGTCCTTTGCGCCGTCCTGCTCCTGGCGGAGCGTTTTGCGGGCGGGCCGCTTTCCGCTCTCCTGAGCAAAAATCCCCGGCGATCTCTGGTTTTTGCCGCCGCCGTCGCCGCCGTCCTGCTCGTCGTGCTGGCGCTGGCCGCCGCTTTGTCCGGCCCCGCCACCCTGGCGCCGGGCGAAACCCTGCGCCGGGCCGCCTATCCGGCCCCGGGCGCGCACACGCTGGCCGTCACGGCAGACGCGCCGCTGCACGTGACCATTGCGGCCCAGAACATGGAACAGGTCATGATGCACAAACAGACCGTTCTTTACGAGGGGCCGATCACGGAATCCGCCGACTTCACGGTGCCGGAAGACAGCCGGGTCGTCTGGTTTGATTTCCGGGCCGACGGCAGTGCGACTTTGACCGCGGCCGGCTACGGAAATAACGCCCTGAAACTGCGCTATACTCTGCTCCCCGCCTCCATCGCCAACCGCCTGCAGGGTCTGATGGCCAACCAGAACGCCATCCAGCGCTTCGTCTTTTTTTACGACGGCTTGAAAATCTTCGCTCGCAGCCCGCTCATCGGACTGGGCCTCGGCGGTTATCAGAACGCCATTTTCAGCGCCCAGGATTTTTACTACACGACCAAATACGCGCATAACCACTATATCCAGGTGCTGGCCGAAATGGGCCTGCTCGGTTTTATCCCCTACCTGGCTTTTCTTCTTTGCGCGGCGCGCGCGCTGTGGCGCTCCCGCCGGGTCGAGGGGCCGTCCGCGCTTACGGCCGCGTTGGCTGCCGGGTTTGTCATGGTCGCCACGCATAGCGCCGTGGAAGTGGTTATGTCCGCCACGGCCTTCCTGACTTACGCTTTTGTGCTTTTTGCCCTGATTACGCTGCAATGCGACCAGCCGGCCGCCCTTCCCGCGCCGGCCGCCCGGGAAGCGAGCCGCCCGGCCGGAGGGGCGCGGCCGATGCGCGTCGGCCTGGCTGTTTTCGCTTCGCTTTTCATCATCCTCCTGCTGGGCAATTTTATCGCCCGCGGCATTTTGGCCGATGCCATAGCCCGAGCCCAGAATGGCGGCGAGGCAGGCATGGCGAGGTTTTTTCCCGCTATGACCACAGCCGCCGGGATAGATGTCTTTGAAAAAAACGACTACCTTCTTGCCTACGTCACCAGCGCGCCGCAAATGCGGAATTCGGATTTGCTCGCCCAGGCGGACATTTACGCGGAGCGCCTGTCCAAGGCCAAATCCAACACGATTCAGGGGCAGCTGACCGTATATTATTTCACCGTCGGCCAACCGGCCAAAGCCTTTGAAATGTCGCGCCAGATTCTGACTTACCGCCGGGCCGACCCCGCGATCTGGTCCCAGCAATTCACTGTTTTCGCCGGATTTTTTGAGAGCATCACCGCGGGAGGAGCTATGACGCGCGAGGTCTATGCCGCCTCTGTCCGTTCCGTGTACGATCTCCTGCTTGAGGCCAATGAGACGCGCATGGAGAGCATCGCCCTGACCGAGGACAATATCAGGTTTTTGCAGGAACTGGGAATTATTTGAATTGGAGATTGCGGAAAGGTGGTGAGTCCCGATGGATTTTGACGATCTGAAAAAAAGAATCCTGGCAATGAACAGCGCAAGCGATATCGCCGCCATCGAAAAAGCCTATCGCTTCGCGGAAAAAGCGCATTGGGGCCAGCACCGCATTTCCGGCGACGACTACATCCAGCATCCTCTGGAGGTGGCCGCGATTTTATGCGAAATGGAAATGGACGATGTTTCCATTATGGCCGCCTTTTTGCATGACGTGGCCGAGGACACGGAAAAAACTCTGGAGGACATCCGCCAGAACTTCGGCCCGGAAGTGGCGCAAATTGTGGATGGCGTGACCAAGCTCGGCAAAATAGCCTTCCGGGACAAAGCGGAGGCCCAAGTGGAGAATTTGCGCAAAATGTTTCTCGCTATGGCGAGAGACATCCGCGTTATCATCATCAAGCTGGCCGACCGCCTGCACAATATGCGCACG
>JAISQG010000062.1 GCA_031274335.1 Gracilibacteraceae bacterium | reverse complement strand
TATCAGGGCGGCGTGGGGGAAAAGGCCCTTGCCGGACGGCTTGGCGATTTTGTAAGCGGCGATGAGCGAGCCGGCCGCGCCGAGAGCTATGAGCAGATATTGCAGCATCTGGATGGTCGGCGTGTTGAGCAGGGCCGCGGAGCCTTCGATTTGCCGGCCGAACAGTCCCATGAATGTGTAAAAAACCGCTTTGCCTTCCGCCAGCAGATGGAAGAGGTTGTGGGCTAAATGCCCGGCCAGGTCAAGCGGGATAAGCGCGTACCCGAAACGGGCGAAGTTTTGCGTCAGTTTTTCGCCTGTGCCGGCAGAGGAAAAAAAGCTGGCGGCCAAGAGGGCCAGAATCGGCAGGCCGATGGCAATGATGAATGTGACGGTGAAAGTGATATAGTAATTGGACGTGCCGGTAATTTTTTCCAAAAAGGCGAGAATGGGCGGCCAGATGTTCAGCATTGTGATATTTTGCACAAATACGATGCCCATGATAACGATAGCCAGGAAGGATTCCTCAAAAACCGGTTCGCGCACCTGCCACAGCTCCCGCGTGGGAATGTGGGTTTTCACGGTGATGCTTCCGTTCGGGCATGTTTTCACGCAATAGCCGCAGAGGTTGCAGCGGGCGTTCGTGTCCATAACGCGCGGAAATTCGAACATCGGGCAGCCGGGAATCTGGCCGTCTCCCTGGCGGCAGCTCGCGGTCCGGCAGCCGGCGCATATTTCAGGCGTGGCCCGCAGTTCCAGGGCGCCGGCGCGGGAATAATTGCCGGAGAGCCCGCCGAGGAAGCAGAGATAGCGGCACCAGGCGCGCCTTTCCCAGAGCAGGCCGGAAAAGACGACGGCAGCCACGATCAGCACGAGCAAAAACCCGGAACCGCGCGGGTTTTCCACGATGCCGAATGTGTGGTCAGACCAGGTGATGAGGATGAAAACGATGTCGATGATCCAGATGCCGTACTTTTGCAGGAATTTGGGGACGCGCCAATGGCGCCCGGCTATTTTCTGCACGAGGTCGCTCACGGTGGCGAAGGGGCAAACGCCGCACCACAGCCGGCCAAAGAGGATGAACATGAGCGGGAGCAGCGGCCACCAAAGCACCCAGGTCATGGCTGTGCCGAAATTGTCGTGCGGAGCGGCGGGGCCGCGCAGCAGCTCGTAGATAATGAAGGCGAAAACGAGCAGGACGGGCCATTGTAAAATGCCGGGATAAAGCCGGTGCGCCATTATGCGGCGCAACAGCTTGCCAGGCTTTCCGGCGCCGGCTCGCCCGGCCAGAAACAGGGCGAGCGCTATAAGCGCCGCCGCGCCGCCAACCCAAAGCCAGTTCACGCCGCCCGCCATGTCCGCAGCGGAAGCATGGCCGGAAGCGTGCGCGGTCTCCGCCTCAGGCCCGTCCGCTTCCGCGTGGCCCCCGTCCGCCGGTTCGGCGGCGGGCGGCGATTCTGCCGCGGGTGCTTCAACCGCGGGCGGCGGTTCCGCCGTCCCGTGTCCGTGCCCGAAAACGGCGGCTGGAGCGGCGCTCAGGAACGCGAGCAGGAGCAAAAATACAGCGATCGTCTTTTTCATAAGACCCTCCCTCACTCATTTTTACGCCAGACTACCATGATAATATGAAAAATGTGTGAAGAGGGGACATTCCCGGGAAAACGGACTGAAATGCTTTAATCGGTTAGACTCAAAGATAGGGCCGCGCGGTTTTGCTTCCCTTGCCCCGGGGCGGCTCGTCGGGCAGATCCACCCGGATGAACCCGTTTGCGTACAGCCATTTGTTCGACAGATACGTAAGCAAAACCATGAGCACCAAAACAAAGCCCTGTAGCGTATGCAGTATAACGCCCTGTCCGTCTTGTTGCATAAGCTTGTCGAGATGCAGGAAAACGCTGATTTGCTGATCCCAGAGCACCAGAGCCACCATGAAAACGCAGGGCGCGATCATGCCCCTCAACCGGCCGTAGGCCTTAATGCCGCCGCCCAAATCGCGCCCTAACACGCCGGAGCCCAGAGCGCCGAACAGCGCGGACAAAATATACGACGCCGCTGTTTTGACGGCGGCGGACGTCAGTACGGGCTGCAACGGTATCATCATCACGATGCCGAGGGTAATAATCGCAATCGTGACAAAAGCCGTGACGCACACGGTTATGGTCGCGATGACATCGGCCTCCTGCGTACCGGTCTCGACGCTCATGAGCTGCAGGACGCTGTTGACCACGGGCAGCTTCAAATTCAGAACCTCGCCCGTAATCAGCGCCAGATAAACGGAGCTGCCCAAAATCGGCGTGTAGGAGATGATCTCAAAGAGGTTAGAAGGCAGGAAAACGATCAGTAGCGGAAGCGCCGCCTGAAAAATCTGTCCGATGGCAGGCAACGCATCAAAATAAAGACCCATCGCGGTCGGTATGCCCAGCATAACCAAAATTGCGCCGAAGGTGCCGGCGCGGCCCAGACGGTGCATGGCGTTCAAATACCGCTCACTTTCAGCGGTGCGGCGGTCTTGCTCGTCTTTGTTCATAATACATCTCCTAAGGAACGGTTCAATTCTTTACAGTTCCTAACCTGTCAGGTGCGTCCAAAAAACGGAGGTGATCATGCCCGCAAGCATGCCGATAGCGAACGAAAACTCAGCGAGCCAGGCCGCCCGATGCCGGCGCGAAAGCAGATTCAGCCCGCCGGCCGCCGCCGCCGCTGTCAAAAGCGTAAGCAACGCGGTGAGCGAGCTGAACAAAAGCGGAACCGCGAAAGCAATCAGAATGGCTGTGATATATGAACCGCTTCCCAGCGCGCGCCACCGCCTGTCCCCATCCTTTATTTTCAGCGCACCTTTTTGAACTCGCTCGGCCAGAACCGGTGCGAGCAGCAGACCGCCCATAATCCCGATGGTCATGACATAGAGCGTTAAGGTAAGCTCCCTCGCGCCAGCGCCCGCCAGCTTCGCCGTCCCGGCGACGTTCCCGGCTAGATCGGCAGCCATGATCTCATAAACGGTATTACCGATTATCGAAAGCCGCCACCACGAAAGCGGAATCCCCAGGATCGGGGCCAGTGCGAACAGCCCGATCAGAACGGCAACGGCGGGCAGTAGGCTGTGCGTAACCGCGATTTTCACAACACGCCGCAGCATCTTTCCTGTATAGCCGATTTTCAGGGCGCGCGCCCACGCGCGTCGCAGCGTCACGGCGGTCAGCCCCGCGATATAGATGATGCCGAGGATCACCAGCAGATAAACAAACCAGTGCCCCGCCGAATCAAAATAGCTCACAAAACCGCCCCCCATTGCCTCATCGAGTTTTGTCCGGCTTGTCACGCTATGAGGCTCAGTCAATAATTTTTTTCACCGCCGCGATCCGGATGGCGTCCGCGCTGTTCTGCGCGCCCAGCTTTGTATAGATCACCTGGAAGGCGGCCTTTACTGTGTTCATGGACAAATTGTGATGCACAGCGATTTCCGAGCGGGAAAGCCCGTAACACATATCTTTTAACAGCTCCGTCTCCTTCTTCGTCAGGGAAGCCAAATCCGCCGACACCCGGCCGCCGCGGGAACCCGAAACGGCGCATGTAAGCATTTTGGCGTAGGTCGAAGCTTTTTTGCGTATTTTCTCCAGCCAGTCCCTCGGAACGGCGCAATCCTCCCGTTTCATCGCGACAGCCGCCAGTGTGCGCATATCTTTGCCCAGCTCGATAAAAGGCATGTCCAGACCGTCGTTTTCGGAGATGCGATAGGCGTCCTCCAAAACCCGGACCGCTGCGGCACTGTCGTGAAGCCGGTAAAGACAAACTGCGCGCAGCGCCTCTATCTCCAGCTTGCCGATCAAAAATGCTTCCGGTCCGTACTGTTTATCGCGGCTTTCAAGTGACGCCAAAACCGCGTGGTATTTCGCTTCGGCAAACAGATATTTTGCCCGCACAAGGCTTTCCAGCCCGTAGGAAAGTGTGCCCAAATCGCTTTTTTCAAACTCGCTTTTCAGCCAGCCGGCGATTTTATCAATCTGCCCGGTCTGGGCGAAGAACCAGCCCGTCACAATATCGCACAGCGTATGGCGGCTCAGAAATTCGCCGTATTCCAGCTGTGCCCTCAGTTGCCGCAACAATGTCGTGATTTTCGCCGGCTCCCCTTTGTGAAGCGCGATTCGGAGCAGAAAGAACAGCGCGCGGTTTTCGATCTGAAACTGCTCCGCCTCCCGGGCTTTCTGGGCCGCCAGATACGCCAGACCTTCGGCGTTTTTCAAATCGGCTTTGAAATAAGCCGCTTCGCAGGACGCAAGCTCCGCCATCCCGCGGAACATCCCGTTCTTCGCCTTTTCCGCGTAATGCGCGTATTTGGAAAATATCTCAATCCCGCGCTCCAGCTCCCCTTTTTCCGAGGGATAGCCCACCCGGCACACATAGGAGCTTACCAGCGTACGCTCTCTAAGGTCGGACGCCGCTCTCTCGCTGCGCTGAAAATGGCGGTACGCTTTAGCGAAGTAATCCGTATAATCGCAAACCTTCGTGTACAGGCTTGTAAATATCCCGATATATCCCAAATTAAAATAACATTCTGACAAAATCCAGTGATAAAAAGGATCATCCGGTAGCTCCTCAAACTGCTTTATGACCGCGTGCGCCTGTGCGGCGGCCTCCGTGAACCTAGAAAGGCTTTGCAGCATCTTGATGCGCACAACATGCAGCTTTGCGTTTTCGCGGAACGCACGCGGCGGCAACCTGTCCAAAACCTCCAGCAGAAACCGCGCGACCCCGTCGGGCGTCATCCGAGTCATATCGTAGGCCTCCCGCGCAAGGCTCTCATAATCTTCCGCCCGCTCGTAATAGGTCACGGCGTCCATTTTGCAGTCGTTCACGGCGCACCAGGCAGCCGTGCGCCGGAAAATGTCCCGTCGCTCCTCCTCAGAAAGCGCCACTTGCTTTTGCCGCAAATATTCCAAAAGCAGCGGGTGAATTCTGTATGTATCCGCATAGGCGTCATACCGGATAAAGGTACTGATCTTGCCTATTTCCGCGATATAGCTCTCATCCGGAGCCAATTCCTCCAAAAGCCGCAATGGTAGATGTGAGGGAAGGGACAGCTTGATTAAAAAACTTTGCAGCTCCGCCGGAATCGTGGAGAAAAGCTCCGTTTCCATCAGTTTAAAAATGTTCAGCTTCATCACGGAAAGCGCGTGATCCTGCCGTGACGGATTGCTTTTCAGCGCCAGGCTGATCAGGTAAATGGCAAAAGGCCAGCCCTCGGTCATCGTATAGATTTTCGACCGGATTTGCGGCGATACCGCAATCCCTTGCAGCTTGAAGAACGCGTCCAGCTCTGCCTCCGAAAAACGCAGATCATCTTCGGTGAGCCTGTAAACCGTCCCCTTGGAAACAAGCCGGATCAGATCAATCTCCGGCTCTGCCCTTGAAATCAGGATGACAGTGATATTTTGCGGCAGCGTATCTATCAGGGCCCGCATGAAGTTTAAAATGGCTTTGCTGTGAATCAAATGGAAATCGTCAAAAACGAGAAAGCCCCGGATATCAAGCGGCGGCTCCTGCCGGCTCAGACTTAGATAGCGCTCAAACCGCCGCCTTGAACCGGGGAAGCCGAATTCCGTCAGGCTGGCGGCAAAGGGTGGATTCTGCGCGGCAAAGCACCGCGCGAAATTATCCCAAAAGATTTCGGCGAGATTATCAAACTCCGTCATCTGAATCCAGATCGTCCCCCCGTTATATTCCCGCAGAAAGGAATAGACGGCATCTGTTTTTCCGTAGCCCGCGCCCGCCGTCACTGTTACCAGTGGACAGCGGGCGGCCTTTTCAAGCAGCTGAAGAATCTGTGGCCGTTTCAGGTAAAGCTGGCTGCCGGGAAGGACGGCCTTATTGTTTGCGAAAAAGCCCTTTTGCATCTGCTTCCACCAACCCGAACTTTTTCGTTATCATAGCACAATCCGCGGCGAAAAGTCAATAGCCCGGCGCAAACGCTTCGCTTATTGCGCTAAACAACACGACGCACGGTGTGCGTCGTGATTGCGGTGTCGTATGGTGGGTTTGATTGGACTCGAACCAACGACCCCCACGATGTCAACGTGGTGCTCTAACCAACTGAGCTACAAACCCTTGAATAATATCACGGCCGATTTTGGTATGGTGCCGAAGACC
>JAISQG010000053.1 GCA_031274335.1 Gracilibacteraceae bacterium | reverse complement strand
AAAGCGCATCGACCGGCTCAAATCCTTCTTCGCCGCCTGTTCAGGCAGTTTCAGCCTGTACGGGTTGGCTCCGCCTTCCCAGCGCGCCAGCCCCAGCTCAAAAAAAACTTTCAGCATTTCCGTTTCCGGCAGCGGAAAAGCGTTGCCGATTTCCCAGCGGAACGGGGCGTCCCCGGCCGCCGCCTGCGCGGCCCGCAACCGCCGGTAAAACGCGGCCAGCTGTTCACGCTCCAGGCGAAATCCCGCCTCTTCCGCCGCTTTCTCTTCCTCCGCGGTCCCGGGCGGGCCGGCGGTCAGCACAGCCGGCGTCTCAGCCTCCGCAAGCCGGTAATCCCGCAAATGAAGCTCCAGATCCGCCGCGTTCCTATAGGAATTTATCACCAGTTCATAAAGAATGTCGATCGTGGCGCCCGGCCGGAAAACGCCGCGTTCCGCGCCGCGGCGGAAGGCTTTGGCCGTCAGCCTTGCTCCCTCGCCCTCCAGCTCGAGGCGCAAATGCGCGTCCTCAAGGCCGAAAGCGGATGCTCTCAACACAGTGAGCGACTGCGTACAAAAAACGGGTGCCGGGTTTGCCATGCCGAAGGGCGCCATCGCCTCCAGCGTCCCGGCCAGCGCGAGGGAGATTTCGCGTGGGTGCAGAATGCCGTCCACCACAACTTCGTCTATGCCGATCCGAGCCAGCCATGGCCCGCTCCGCTCGTTCAGAGCCGCCCGCAAATCCGGGATCCGCTCCGTGGCCAGGCTGAACCCTCCGGCCGCCTTATGCCCGCCCCAATGCTCCAGCAGAGAGGCGCAGGCGTTCAGTTCCTCCACGACGGAATACCCGGTCAGGCCGCCGCGAGCCGAACCCTTGCTTCTCGCTCCTTCTTCCGCGATCAGGTAAGCCGGCCGGCGATACGTTTCCACAATTTTCGAAGCCACTATGCCGATTACGCCATGCGGCCAGTCCGAAGACGAGCGCACGATGACCCGCGGCAGCTCCGCCTGATCCAGTTCCGCGCGCAATTCGGTCACGATGCGCCGTTCCGCCTCCTGGCGAGCTGTGTTTTCGCGGCTCAGCTCCCGCGCGATGTCCGCCGCCGCGCCCTCCTCCTCCGTCAAAAAAAGGTTTAGGGCCAGTTTGGCCGTGTCCATGCGCCCGGCCGCGTTGATGCGCGGCGCGACAAGAAAAGCGATTTGTCCCGCGCTCGGCTTTTTGCCGGTCAGACCGCACTCGGTCAGCAAAGCCCGCAGCCCGACATGCCGCGTCTCCTCCATCTGAGCCAGGCCCAATTGGACCAGTACGCGGTTTTCCCCGTTCAAGGGCACCATGTCGGCGATAGTGCCAAGGGCGGCCAGATCCGCCCAGACGCGTTCGGGACGGCACTCCGGCCGCGGTGTCAGGCGGGCGTAAATAGCCTGCACGAGTTTGAAAGCCACGCCGACTCCGGCCAAATAGCCAAACGGATAGCCCGTATCCACCCGCGGATTCAGAATCCCGGCAGCTTCCGGCAATTCCAATCCCGGCTCATGGTGATCGGTTATGATGAGGTCGATGCCCAGAGAGCGCGCCAGCCGCGCCTCCGCCGTCGCCGTGATGCCGCAGTCCACCGTGATGATGAGTGCCACCCCTCCCGCCCGGCATTTTTCCACCGCTTCGGCATGCAAGCCATAACCCTCGGCCCGCGTGGGGATGTATACGACGGCCTCCAGGCCGAAATCATGCAGAACATGGTAAAGCATAGCCGTGGATGTGACGCCGTCCACATCGTAATCACCGTGAATCAGCACCTTTTCCCGGCGGCGCAGGGCCAGCTCCAGCCGCGCCACTATTTTGCCCATATCGCGAAACAGGAAAGGCGAATGTAAATCTCCGGCCGTGCCGGCCAGATAATCCAATACAGCGCGCTCCCCCCGAATGCCGCGCCGGCGCATCAAGGCCAAGGCGGAGGGCGGAGCGCCGCAACGGGAAACCACGGACAAATCAGTGTTTTCCTCCGCAGGAAGCAGCCATCTCCGCTCCGCCCGGCCCGCAGCCGTCTGCTCTGTCATCATTCCGCCGGCGCATCCGCCTGGTCGGGCGGCGCAGCCAAATCCGCGTCCACAGGCTCTTTAGGCCGAGTGGCTTCTTTTATGCGGGCGGCCTCTTCTTCTTTTTGCCGCCTGGCCTCCGTTTTGCCGGCGTTGCGCATCTGCCATCTGTCTTTCAGCGATTTGTACAGCACGAGGCAAAACATCAGGAGCGCGCCGGCGAACACGGCGCAGAAAATGACGACGGCCAGCGGCATTTCCTCTGTCCACAGAATAAAATTTACGGAGACCGTCTCGGCGTTTTGTACCGTGAACACAACCACTACCAAAGCGATAATTATCGCCAGAATCAGACCAATACCAGCCATAGCGCAAACCTCCTGCTCATATCGACATCCTTGCGGCCATGCACCATGATTGTACCATGTTCCCGCGGCGCTTACAAGGCCTTTTTTTAATACTTGCATAAGGGCGGCAAGTTTGATATAATGCAAATTATCTTTTATTGAAGGTGCGTGATATGGGAAAATCAATTCAAAATCTAATCGTTTCCACCCTGATGTGCAAATCATTTACCGACAACAATCAAATGTGCCTGTATCTGCAAATGTTCACGGCCACTGTTGTCTGCGCCATGGCGCATATGTATATGCTGGTGTTTTTTCTCCTGTCGGGCTCAAGCTTTTTTACCGTTTATAATATATTTTCCCTGCTGTTTTACCTGACGATGTTCCTGTTGCTGCGCTCTAAATACTTCACGCTGATCGGCCTCATGGTGACGCTGGAGGTCATTGCCTACGGAACGCTGTTCTGCATGCTCACCGGCCTCACGACTTACGGCATGGTTTATTTTGTGCTCATCATCATCATGCAGCAAATAGTCCCTTACGGTTCGGCGCGATTGCGTATCTGGCTGCTCGCGTCCGCTTTTATCATCGGCATCGCCTGCGTGGCCTTCAATTATTATATCCCCCCGGTCATCGTTTTCAGCGAGAAAACCGCCCATCTGCTCATGGTTTCCAACATCGTTCTCCTGTTGGGCGGCGTGGTCATCGAGCTATATGTTCGCGCGGTAGCGGAAATGCTGGTGGAAAATGTCAATGATGTTAATTTGAAAGAACTTTCCAGCCAGGTGTTCACCGATCCGCTGACCGGTCTGTACAACCGCCGTTACGCCGAAAAATATTTCGAAAAATCCGCCCAAAAAAGCGAGCAGTCAGACTGTTGCGTCGCTATGATTGATATAGACGATTTCAAACAGATAAACGACACTCACGGACACGGTTGCGGCGACGACGTGCTTGTTTTCCTGGCCGGGTTTCTGCGCATGAGCCTGCGTAAAACCGACGTGATTTTTCGCTGGGGCGGAGAGGAATTTCTCGTCGTGCTGGAGGACGTGGGACTGCCGCTGGCCCGCGATGTTATGGATGGTTTGCGCGACCGCCTCAGCAACTCCGTCATCGCCACGCGGC
>JAISQG010000049.1 GCA_031274335.1 Gracilibacteraceae bacterium | reverse complement strand
GTGAACCCGGAGGCCCCGCTTCTGCTGATGACAACGGAAGTGTTTCGCAACCAGGTGCTGGAGGAGAATTCGAAGCTCAAAGACATTGCCTGGGTCATTTTCGACGAAATTCACTGGTTGAGTGACGAGGAACGCGGCACGGTCTGGGAGGAAGCCATCATTCTCGCCCCGCAGCACATCCGTTTTCTGGGACTGAGCGCCACGATTGGCAACGCCGCGGAGCTGGCTCGCTGGATCGAGGAAATCCGGCTGGTGCGCGTTACCCTGATTGAGGAACACCGGCGCGTCGTCCCTCTCAGCTATTTCTATTTTACCAAAGAGAGCGGTTTCACCGACTATCGCCGTCTGATGGCCCTGTACCGCGCGCGGCGCAAGGAGGCTGATCCCGCTGACAGTAAGACGCAGCTTTTCGCTTCCGTCACCCATTTTGACCTCGTCGCGGCCATAGAAAAAGAATACCTGCCCTGCCTTTATTTTGTCTTCAGCCGCAAGGGCTGCGGCGAAAAGGCTCACGCGCTTTCGGAGCGGCGTAATTTTCTCCGTCCGGAAGAAAGCGCCGATGTCTGCGATATGTTTCGCCGGCAATTCGGGCCGGAGAGCGAATGGTCCGTCTCTACACGCGCTTTGTACCGCGTGTGCGAGCGCGGCATCGGCTATCATCACGCCGGGCTTTTGCCGCTGCAGAAATCACTCGTGGAGGATTTGTTTTTTGCCCGGCTCATCCATGTGATGTATTGCACGGAGACCTTCAGCGTCGGCATCAATTACCCGGTGCGGGCCGTGTGTTTTGACGCGCTGTACAAATACGACGGACACCGTTTCCGGCCTCTGGCCAATAATGAATTTTTTCAGATGTCGGGCCGGGCCGGACGGCGCGGGCTGGATGAGCGCGGGTTTTCCTTTGCCCTGGCCGATATGAACCGTTTTGAAAAAGAGCCGCCGGTGGAGTTTGACATCAATCGCCTGGAACCGCTGTCCAGCCGCTTTCGCCTCTCTTACAACACCGTGCTGAACCTCGTCGCCACGCTTAATGCCGAACAAATAGAGATATTTTTCCAAAAAAGCTTCGCCTCTTACGCTCATGCCCGGACATTTGACAATTTGTATAAGGAAAAGGCCCGGATCGAAGAGGATCTGGGCAGGCTGCGTCGGATTGCCTGCTCCCAGGCCGGCACCTATAGCTGTCCGCTGCTGCATTGGCCGAAGCAGCGGGATCTGGCCCGCATGAAAAAGGCTTATCGCAAATTCGACTCCAAGCAGCGGCGCAAAGTTTACGCGCGGGAGATGAAGAAAAGGATAGCGAAGTGGGAAACCCTGCTCAGCGTTTCGCTGAAGGACTGTGATCCGGCACAAACGGCGCGCTGCCGGGAAGCGATTCCCCGGATGCGGAGCAGGGAGGAAGAACTTCAGGCCGTGCTGCGGGAAATCACCGCTCTGACGGGCGGCCGCGGGTTCCGGGAGGAATTCGCGCAAAAAAAAGCGGAACTGCAAAAACTCGGCTATCTGGAGGGGGACACTCTCGCGCCCCGCGGTCGCCTGGCCCGCGGCATCTATGTACAAGAGCTTTTTGTCACGGAACTGCTGTTTTCCGGACTGGTGGACGAATTGGACAATCCGACGCTTTGCGGCCTGATCGCTTGCGTGGACTATGAGCAAAAACGCAACGACAGTTTTCTCAAAACCGATTTGCTGGAAGCGGGCCCGATCAAGCAGATTATGTTTCCGATTGAACAGGTCTGCGGCTTCGACGCCGTGCGTTTTGACCATCGTGTGGCCAACGTCGCCCACGCTTGGAGCAGCGGTCTTCCTTTCGCCGAAATCCAGAAGATGTGCAATCTTGACGAGGGGGACATCATCAGCCTGTTCCGGAGGACGATCGACCTTTTGCGCCAGATGAAAGACGCGGTGACGGATCCGCGCCTGGCGGAACGCTTGCGCGCCTGCATCCGCTCTATGGACAGGGATGAGGCCGAAGTGGTGGAGATATGAGCGGGCAGGCTCAGGAACGGAGGATCTATATGGCCTCGTTCTGCTGCAGGAGACGGTACTGATTGATTACGGTCTGGCTGGCCTCGCGCGCGTTCCTGTCCTCATTCGGCGCCATGAGAATTTCGTGAGCGTAAAGATATGCTTCGTCATATTTTTCCTGTCGCCAAAGCGTCGCCATGCGCTCGGTTCGAAACGCACTGCGCGCGGCCTTCGTGTCCTGCGAGGCTTCTTTTTCCATTTGCAGCAACAGGGCTTCCATTTTCTCGAAATAGGGATGGGTCAGAGCCATACGTTCGGTGCGGTTCAGGAGAACCACCAGCAAATGGTACTGCCAGAACCAGACGGAAGCTTGATCGCTCCCCTCGTACCGTTCTGCCATATGCAGCGTTTCCATGATAAATTCTTCCGCTTGCAGATAGTCCTTGCGATCCATGAGCTGCGCGCCCTGCTGATACCTTTTGTCCAGATGGTTTTTCTGCACGGTCTCCGAACTCATCGCCCGCTGTACTGTCAGCTCCGCCCCGACCTGCTCCGCTTCCTCGAAACGGCCGCAACGCAAATACAGCTGGATCATATGCCGGCCGACCGTATCGCGCACTTTCTGATCCAGGCCCACCATGGAGCTTTCATAAACCAGTTTCCAGTGAAACAAGGCCTCCTCGTTTTCCCGGCGCTGAAAAAGCAGAATTCCGTATTGGTAATGGAACTGCATGCCGATTTGATCCGTCCGGTCGTTCAAATACGGCGCCAGCCGCCGGAACAAATCCCAGCCCGTTTCGTCTTTATCTTCCTCGTCCTCTTTATACAGGCAGGAGGCCAGCATAAGCGCGTTCCAGTACGTCGCTTCCGCGTTTTTGATCTTGTCAAAACACTCCCATTCCAACTCGAACACCGCCCGGAGGGCCGGAATTTCCGAGACCAGGCGCGGCATGCGCCATCGCCGCTCCACATCCTCAATCCGTGTGCGCCTGGTCGGCGCCACCAGCCGCCCGCTCTGGCGCGCCTGCCAAATGTCGATGTGCAAATCGCTGTAAGCCGCTGTTTCAATAAATATGCGCCGGAGAGGCAAAGCGATGATTTTTTCAAACAGCCCGCGGGAATTTGTCGATATGGCCAGCGTGTCAAGCGGCAACTCCTCCAGGAGCAGCAGATTGTTGTGCCAGGGGATATCCGTGTCACGGGCGTCGAGCCCTTTCAGACCGCGCAAACGCAAAAGCGGGCGCAAATTGCGTATCGTGACCCCGCTCACATCGAGATACTCCACGCGGCCCAATTTGTCAATATCCTTCAGATTGGGCATGACCCGGCCGGAGAAATCGACCTCTCCGTATAATACGAGTTCCTGCAGGCTGTCCTGTTCAAAATAGTATTGCTGAAAACGGACGGAATCAACAAACGGCCAGTACACGGCCACTTCTTCCACCGTCACGCTGCTGTCTTCCGGCATGACGGCCCGCCAATTGCTCAAATCATCCCAAAGATTCTCCGGCACCAGCTCCGCCTGACGCAGGAGCTCGTAATAGAAAAGACGGATGCCGCTGAATTTTCTGTGATGGAGCCAGCGCGACTGCTCCTCGTATTCCGCCTCGTTCAGCAGATAGGACGCCACGAGCAATTCAAAGAAAGCGATGTGGACAAAGGTGAACACGCCGTCCAGCTTCCTTTCCCGCGAACCCCGGCGCATCAGGTTTTTCACCACCATGCTGTTCAGGCCCTGATAGCGCACGGTGCCCAGCTCCTCTATTTCTTCCTTCATGATATAGGCCCTGTTTTTGGCCAGCATCCGCCGGATCATCTTCCAGACAAAATCCTGCGCCAAAGCGACATAATCGTCCTGCGACAGATCCTCCGCCACCGAAGCG
>JAISQG010000028.1 GCA_031274335.1 Gracilibacteraceae bacterium | reverse complement strand
GGCATAAATTCGGCATGCGGGTGCCGGAGGGCGGCTCCGGTTCGTTAACACAGGCGTTGGCACGTTTTGTGCAAGATAACGGCGGAGAAATACGTCTGAATTCTTGGGTCAAAAAATTTAAAATTGAGAAAGGAGTTTGCAAGGGCGTCATTTTAGAGAGCGGCGAGGAGATACTGGGTTCCAAGGCGGTGGTTACCAATTTCAGTATCAAACAGCTTGATGAAAAAATGCTCGGCGCGGAGAATTGTCCTGAGCATTACCTTGCGAGGTTGCGCGGAGTGCGATTCCAGCAGTATCAATCCCTCCTGCAGGGGCTGGCCTTGGAGGAAGCGCCGCACTACAAAGCGGGTGCGGATGTCAGCAATGCTTTTGGCGTGGAGTTTGCTCCCGATAACATGCTGGAGTTCAACAAAGAGTTCGACGCCTACTCCTATGGCGAAACCTGGACATCCACCCCCCTGGCGGCGTGCCACACTCTGTGGGACAAAACACGTGCCCCTGAAGGCAAGCACACAATGTATCTATACCACTATGAACCGTATAATCTCCGGGGAGGCGCGGCTCGCTGGGATGAAATCCGGGAACAGGTATCTGATGAGATTCTGAACGGGATCTGTGCCAGAACCGAGAATCTGACGCGGGACAAAGTTATCGGCCGTTGGATTAGCAGTCCGCTAGATAACGAACGCCGCAATCCCGCCTGGATTGAAGGTAATTTCAACCAGATCGGCTCATACCTGTTTCAACAGTTCGGCAATCGACCATTCCCCGGACCTGTAGCCGGATTTCGCTTGCCGGCGGAAAAATTCTATCTCTGCGGCCCCAGCACCTATCCCGGCCCCGGTGTGATCGGCGGCGGGCGGGCGGCTGTGCAGACAGTAATGGAAGATTTGGGCATTGATTTCGACGATGTCATCGGGTGAGGAGAAAAATGAGAGGATTTATTGCTCGAATTACGGCGTTTTTGGGAATCTGGCTTATGGCATCTCCGTGGTTTTGCGGGTATGCAACAGACATCGCGAAAATTCATGATGTCGCAGCCGGCGTTGTCATTGTGGGCTTATCCGTAATCATCATCAGACAAAGACACACCAAAGGGCAAAAGTCGCCGTCATGGCCGCTCGGATTGAATGCAGCTGTGGGTATTTGGCTCATTATCAATGGCTCGGTCGTCTTTGGGGCTACCGCTCTGGGCAGCCGACTTAACAACATCCTTGTCGGTTGTTTGCTAGCGGGGTGCTCTTTGCTGGCGCAACAGATCATTGAAGGTAGCAATTTTTTTATCTTCACAAAAGAAGGCGGCGAGTTGGTTGAAGTCAGCAAAGTGGTGTTGAAAGATGGTTTTATTGAAATGAAAGGCAAGGCGTTCGGTTCGATGCCACAGGTCATGCATGTGCGACCGAAACAGATCTGGCTGCTCATGGGGCTGCTGCCTGCGGAAATACTCATCGCACTACCAAGTCTCCTGTGGAGGGGATGGCGCGATAACAAAGAAAAAATCGAATAGACAACGCCGTCGGAAGCGTCAACGGCCTGCATTTGCAGGCCGTTGACAATTTCCGACGCCAAAACATCATCCGGCCGGACCTCCAGGCGCATTTGGCAAGATTTTTAAGAAAATTCCGAAATTAATGCCACTTGACGGATAGGGGCGCGTATGCTATGATAGTAACAAGTATGATTTTTCAATCGGTTCCGATGTGGGAGAAGGGAGGAATACCATGCCTGTTTTTGGGATTGTGACACCGACAGTGGCAGTTGTGCTTCTCATAGTCGCCCTGATCATTTTCGGCCCGGGCAAACTGCCGGAGCTGGGCAAGTCGCTTGGCCGCGGCATCAGGGAATTCAAGGACGCCACGGATACCGGGGATGATAAACAGCCGCAGCAGCCGTCGCCGGTTCAGACAGCACAGGCGGCGCAGCCTGCGCCCGAGTCCCGGCCTGCCGGAACGAAAACCGAATAACGAGATTGTCTGTGACTTGGCGAGAAACGGCGGAAGTGAAATCATTCACGGCTGCCGTTTTTTCGGTATGCTCGCGGCGATTGAGCGGGAAAGGCGGAAATTATGCATAGATTTATGCTGACAGGGATGAGCGGCGGGGAGTTTTGGCTGACCGGAGATGAATTGCGCCATCTGGCGGTCGTCCGCCTCGGGCCGGGAGATACGGTCATCGGTTTTGACGGAGAGGGATCCTACCGAGGCGTGATTACGGAAGTGGGGGCGGAGCGGGCGGTTTGCCGGATCGAGGCGGCGCTGCCCGGAACAGGCGAAGCCGCGGCTCGCATTTACCTCGTAATGGGGCTGGCCAAGGGCGAAAAAATCGAATGGGTTATCCAAAAAGGAACAGAATTAGGGATGAGTGGATTTATACCGCTTGTGACAGCCCGGTCTATAGTACGGCCGGATGAAAGCCGGCGGGCAGCGCGGGAGGCGCGGCGGCGGAAAATAGCGGCTGAGGCCGCCAAGCAATGCGGCCGGATCAGGCCGCCGGCGATTTGGCCGGTGGCGGCTTGGGCGGAATTGCCGGCGCTTCTGCCACCGGACACGGCGTATATATTGGCCTGGGAGGAAGAAAAAGAACGGTCATTCCGAGCGGAACTCGCCCAAACAGACTGGGGCAGACCGCTCGCTCTCTTGATTGGGCCGGAAGGCGGCTTCACTCCGGCGGAGGCCGGCTTTGCGGCGCGGGAGTTGAAAGCGGCGCCGGTCAGCTTGGGGGAGCGTGTCCTCCGGAGCGAAACCGCGGCCCTCGCGGTTCTGGCGCTGGCTCTTGGCGCGGCGGGAGATCTGGGATAAGGAGGGCGCATGCGCGTTAAATTGTTAACCCTGGGCTGCAAAGTGAACCGGGCAGAAAGCGAGGCCCTGGCGCGGCTGCTGCGCTTGGACGGCCACACGACGGACGGAAGCGGGGTGGCAGAAGCTGTCGTGCTGAACACTTGCGCCGTGACAGCTGCCAGCGTCGGCAAATCCCGCCGGCTGATCCGCCGCCTGCGGCGGGAATATCCCGCCGCCTGCCTCATCGTCATGGGATGCTGGGGTCAGCTGCAGAGCGCGGACATTGAAGCGCTGGGGGCGGATTTTGTGCTCGGCACCCAGGGACGCGCCGTCGTCCCGGATTGCTTGCGGCGCTGGGCAAGCGGGCTGCCCACCGGGCCGGCCCGCATCCTGCCTTACGGGGAGGGGGCCGAATATGAGGAAATGGCCTCCGTTGTTGAAAGCGGGCCCGTGCGCGCCATGCTCAAAATTCAGGACGGTTGCGACGCCCGGTGCGCCTATTGCGTGGTGCCGGTCGCCAGGGGCCCGTCCCGCAGCCGGAAGCCGGAGCAGGTGCTGGCAGAAGCGGCGGCCCTCCTCGCCGCCGGTACTAAGGAAATCGTCCTGACCGGCATCAATATCGGGCTCTACGGCCGGGAAAAGGGGGCGGAGACCGGTTGGAGCCTCGGCGCTCTGGCCGGGGCCGTCGCGGACCTGCCCGGCCTGTTGCGCCTGCGGCTCGGCTCACTGGAGCCGCAGGAATGTACGGAAGAGCTGGTGCGGGAGATGGCAGCCCTACCCGTATTCTGCCCGCATTGGCATATACCCCTGCAAAGCGGCGCGGACAGCGTGTTGGAGCGGATGGGCCGCGCCAGCCGTGCAGCGGATTACGCGCGGGTGCTGGAGCGGCTGCGCGCCGTGTGGCCGGAGGCGGCGATTACCGCGGACATCATGGCCGGATTTCCGGGCGAAACGGAGGAGGAACACCGGTTGAGCCGCCGCTTTGTCACAGAGTGCGCTTTGGCCGGCCTGCATGTTTTTCCTTTTTCCCGCCGCACGGGAACCAAAGCGGCGGAATGGCCGGATTTGCCCGGTTCAGTGAAAGAAGCCCGCGTCCGCGATTTTCTGGCGATCGGGGCGGCGGGGCGCGCCGCCTATCAAAGCCGCTTTATCGGAAAAACCGTAAAAATACTGTTGGAATACGTTGATCAGGCAGGAAAAAGCGGGGGACACACCGAAAACTATATAAATGTAACTTTACCGGCCGGCCTTAATCCGGGGGACTGGCATCCCGGCATGGTCGTGTCTTGCGTTTTGCAAAGGGAATATCTGGCGCCCGGTTACTCATAAACCCGCGCCGGCAGGCGCCGGCCAGTCGAAGGAGGCCGATTATAATGGATGACTGCGTGTTTTGCAAAATAGTCCGAGGGGAGATTCCCTCGGATAAATTGTTTGAGAATGAGCGTATCCTAGCTTTTCGCGACATCAATCCCATCGCGCCCGTGCATATACTGGTCATCCCCAGGGCACATGTGCAAAGCCTGGCGGAAACAGGGGAGAACGACGGGGCGCTTCTAGGTGAGATGATGCTTGTGCTGCGCGATCTGGCGGTTAAGGCCGGGGTGGATGTCTCCGGCTACCGCGTTGTGACCAACATCGGGGCGGACGGGGCACAGCAGGTGAATCATCTGCATTTTCATTTGATAGGGG
>JAISQG010000026.1 GCA_031274335.1 Gracilibacteraceae bacterium | reverse complement strand
CTTATTGCTTGAATTGAATACCGGGCGCCGGAGGGGATACCGCGAGATGGGAAAGGGGGCATTGCCGTGTGGCAATGCCCCCTTTCGTCAATAACCCTATTGCACGTCCGTTTTGCTACGGCAAACCCCACCCGCTTCGCGGGAGCCTCTTTCAAAAAAACACCTACCCTACCCACTACCCCCTAACCCCTACCCACTACCCACTACCCCCTAACTCCCTAACCCCGTGCGAGGACAAAATGCTGTCCCGGCAGGGAGAGGATGCGGCCGCCTAATTCGAGTTCCAAAAGGCTGAGGGATATTTCCGGCCCGCTTTGCCGGCATTGCCGCCGCAGCTCGTCGATATGCAGGGGCGTGTCGCTTAAGCAATTCAGAATCTCTTTGTGCCCGGCCGCCGGGCGCGGAGCCGGCCGCGGAGCCGCCGCCTTCGCGCCGGTTGCCTTCGCGCCGGCCGGCTTGATGTACTCGCCGGCGACGTCTTCACCGCAGGCGGCGAGCAAGGCGCCGGAGCGCAGCAGCTGATGAGTGCCGAGGCTGATTTCGCTGAAAATCGGTCCCGGCACGGCAAAAACATCCCGGCCCTGTTCCAGGGCAAAATCCGCGGTGATCAGGCTGCCGCTCCGCTCGCCCGCTTCCACCACGACCACCCCGCGCGAAACGCCGCTGATCAGGCGGTTGCGCATCGGAAAATGCTGAGGCCGCCAGGGCGTGCCCGGCGCGAATTCACTCAGGAGCGCACCGCCGCTTGCGGTGATTTTAGCGGCCAGTTCCCGGTGTTCCGGGGGATAAACATATTCGAGCCCGCCGGCCATGAAAGCCCAGGTCAGCCCGCCGGAGCGAAGCGCGCCTGCGTGCGCCGCTCCGTCGATGCCGCGGGCCAGGCCGCTGACGATCACGAAACCCGCGCCGCTGATTTCCCTGGCCAGACGTTCGGCCGCCGCTTTGCCGTAAGCCGTGGCTTTGCGGGCGCCGACGATCCCGATTCCTTCCTGAGCGGCCCGGAGTTCTCCTTTGTAAAACAGAAGGGGCGGCGCGTCCGGGCATTCCCGGAGCAGCAAAGGGTACTCGCTTTCTTCCGGCGCGGCAAGGCGTATTCCCTCCCGAGAGAGGATTTGGGCCATTTGAGCCGGGGCGGCCGCCTTGCAGCAACCGGCAAAATCACGGAGCCACCCGTCCGGCAGCTTGCCGTCGCGCGGAGCGCGAGCCTGGGCGGCGGAGGCGCTGCCCCAAATTTCGATGATCTGGCGCAAATGGCCGCTGCCGATGCCGGGAAAGGTCAGAAAACAAGCGCGCAGCAGCTTTTCTTTTTCCGAATCCGCGGACGGGTCAAACGGTACAAAGGACATGGACATCATCTCCCTGCTTTTTGCCCCATTGTACCATATAATTACATTATTGTCAAATAAAAGAGCGAATCAGGGCAAAAAAATCACCCTCATCATCCGCCGCTGTCCGTGCCGGAGCGGAATTCCGGCAGAAGCGTCTGAATCAGCGCGACAATTTCCGCCTCCGCCATCACGCTCCCGCGCGCGCGCACTTCCGCGACAAAGGCGTTCAGCGCCTCGCGGTCGATATGGTTGGGCCGCCCGACAAAAATACGGCGGTGCTTCGTCGCGGCCGTGCCCTCCTCCTCGGTCAGCAATTCCTCATATAATTTTTCCCCCGGCCGGATACCGGTATAAACGATCTGAATGTCCTCGCCCGGCTCGAAACCGGACAGGCGGATAAGCTCCTCGGCCAAAAAAGCTATTTTCACCGGCTGACCCATGTCCAGCACGAATATTTCGCCGCCCGCGGCCATCGCCCCCGCCTGAATCACAAGCTGGCAGGCTTCGGGGATCGTCATGAAATAGCGCGTCATTTCCGGGTGCGTGACCGTCACGGGCCCGCCCTCGCGGATTTGCCGCCGGAAAGTCGGGATGACGCTGCCGCGGCTCCCGAGAACATTGCCGAAGCGCACGGCGGCGAATTTCGTCTCCGAGCGGGTGTTCATTTCCTGGATGATCATCTCGCCGATCCTTTTCGAAGCGCCCATCACGCTCGCGGGATGCACGGCCTTATCCGTCGAAATCATGATGAAAACGCGGACGCGGCTCTCATGCGCGGCCCGCGCCAGGCAGCGCGTGCCCAGCACATTGTTCAGCAGGGCTTCTTCCGGGTTATGTTCCATGAGGGGGACATGCTTGTGCGCCGCGGCGTGGAAAACGACGGTCGGGGCATATTCGGCGAAAACGCGGCGGATTTTCTGCTCGTCCCGGATGTCAAAAATCTCGGCCGTGACCGGCGCGGAAATCAATTCCTGCTGGATGGCGAAAATGCTGTTTTCCCCGTGCCCGCCGAGGATCACGCGGCGCGGCCCGAAGCGCAGAATCTGGCGGCAGAGCTCGGCGCCGATGGAACCGCCCGCGCCGGTGACCAGGACGACCTGGCCGTTCAGGTAGCCGGCCACTTCCGCCACATTCAGATCGACCGGCGCCCGCCCGAGCAAATCCTCCAGTTCCACTTCGCGGATGGCGCTGACCGTCAGCTTGCCGCTCAGAATATCGTAAACGCCGGGCAGGATTTTCAGCGCCGCCGGCGTTTTTTTGCAAATATCAGCGATTTCGCGCAATTCCTGACCCGAAGCGGAAGGGATGGCGATGATGATTTCATCCGCGGCGTGGGCGCGGACGAGGGCCGGAATATCCAGCCGCGTGCCCAGCACCGGGACGCCCTGCAGCATGAGGCCGCTTTTTTGCGGATCGTCGTCCACGAAGCCGATGGGCGTACCGTAACGGTAGCCGTTTTTCAGTTCCCGCAGCGCCACCATGCCCGCGTCGCCCGCGCCGATGATGAGGATTTTTTTCGCGTTCCCGCCCGGCGGCAGAACGCGCGGATGTCCGGCCCGCTGGGTAAAACGCGCTCCGCCCGTGAGCAGCATGACGGAAAGCCAGAACAGGACGCTGACGATATGCGGCAGACGGCGGAAAGCGACGGCATCCGGGATAGAGGCCGCGACAAGGGAAACGCCGAACAAAAGCGCCACGACCGCGCCCACCCCCGCCGTCGAAGCCAGGGCGACCGACCACAGCTCACCGATGCTGGCATAACGCCAGATATTGCGGTAAAGGCCGAAGAGACGGTAGATGAGGGGAATGAGCAATGTGGCCGCCGCGGCCGCCGCCAGATAAGTCGGGCGATACGCGGCCAGCTCGCCGGGCCGCTCCTCCAGGCGCAAATAGAAACTGGCGAGCAGGGCGATATTTATGAGCAGTATGTCCAAAGACACCAGAAGAATAGCGCGCTTCAAATGGGGCGCGACCTTACTCCCGGCACGGCTGAATTTGCCGGACATCAAAAAGCAAAGCCCCCGCAGGGGATTTTGACTCCGTTCGACAAAACAAAACTATCTTCCGGTGAACGCATATTTTTTCCTCGCTTCCGGCTGGGGCCATTTACGCCTCATAGTAACAAATAAAGGGAAAATGCTGTTCAACTCTACGAAAACGGGATTTCAGAAACCGCGCTCTGAAATCCCGCAAACCCGCATGGATACCGTCTTTTCAGCCCAATATCTAGATTGGACAAACAAGTTGGTGCGCCCGAGAGGACTTGAACCTCCACTTCCTTACGAAAATACGGACCTGAACCGTACGCGTCTGCCAGTTCCGCCACGGGCGCATATCAAATTATCAGACCAAACCGCAACACGGCTTTCATTATATCCAAAGCCATAGGTTTTGTCAAGCAAAATACGAACTAAAATTGACCCGAAGTGTTTTGCGGTTACTTTTCAGACCCCGTCATTGCGAGCGCAGCGAAGCAATCCAGTCCAGTCACAGTTCCTTATCATGCAATACAAAGCGATTGCTGCTTCGTCGCTCCGCTCCTCGCAA
This sequence comes from Gracilibacteraceae bacterium, assembly GCA_031274335.1. Classification (GTDB taxonomy): domain Bacteria; phylum Bacillota; class Desulfitobacteriia; order Desulfitobacteriales; family Syntrophobotulaceae; genus JAIRRL01. Next base: position 9,358 of record JAISQG010000026.1, on the reverse strand, counting down.
TGACGGGATCTGGCCCGTATCTTTCCGGCCGGCGCGAGGAAAAAAGTCGAGCTTGCTGGATTGCTTCGTCGCTCCGCTCCTCGCAATGACGGGCGAGGCAAGCCTCGCCCGTTCGGCGTCCCAGAGGTCTGAACAGTAGCGTTTTGCGTTTTGCGCTTTTCGTTTACTGTTCTGCGATTTCTATGCTGTCTCCCTGCCGCACCCAGCCCGGCTCCAATACTTTTGTAAATATCCCTTCGCGCGGCATGACGCAGTCTCCGGTCTTTTGTCTGATGGCGCAGCCGGTGTGACATTCCTTGCCTATCTGGGTCACTTCCATCAGGGTTTCGCCGACGCGCAATTTGGTTCCGACCGGCAATTCGTAGAGCGTTATGCCCTCCGTCGTCAGGTTTTCGGCGAAAGCCCCGTATTCCAGATCCGGCAAGCCCAGCGCCTTCACTTTTTCCACGCTTTCATTGCCCAAAAGACTGACCTGCCTGTGCCAAGAGGCCGCGTGGGCATCGCCCTCCAGTCCGTGATCCGCCACAAAATACCCGACCTCGATATTTTTTTTCGGCACGCCTTTTTCCTTGCTGCTGTTGACGGCCAGCACAATCGCCATTTTGCGCCCTCCCTGAAAATAAGTTCCCTACTGACGGTAATTCAATTCGGCCCTGTTTTCCAGATAGCGTTCCAGTTTGCGCTTCACCCGCTGCAACGCGTTATCAATCGACTTGACATGCCGGCGCAATTCAGCGGCAATTTCCTGGTAAGATTTTCCATCCAAATAAGCCATCAGCACTTCCCATTCCAATGAGCTGAGAATCTCTCCCATTTTTTCCTCAATGTCGTCAAATTCCTCCCGGCTGATGATGAGTTCCTCGGGATCGGACATGCGCGCGCCTGATATGACATCGATCAGCGTGCGGTCGGATTCATCGTCATAAATGGGTTTGTTCAGCGAAACGTAGGAATTCAGGGGAATGTGCTTCTGCCGCGTGGCTGTCTTGATGGCCGTGATGATCTGCCGCGTGACACAAAGCTCCGCAAAAGCGCGGAAAGAGGACAATTTGTCGCCGCGAAAATCGCGAATCGCCTTGTATAGGCCGATCATGCCCTCCTGAATTATATCTTCGCGGTCAGCCCCAATGAGAAAATACGACCGGGCTTTGGCCCGCACAAAATTTTTATATTTATTGATGAGGAATTCCTGCGCGCCAACATCTCCCGTTTTTGCTAATTCAACCCATTCCTCATCATGAACTTCCGCCCCTCCGCACTCCTCCGGTTCATTATGCAAAGCCCCTGTCAAATAAATCAACTCCTGTTCAAGCATATAATACGATTATAACCGAGCCGCAAAGCCCCGTCAATAGCAGTTTCCCCGATTTGCTGACTTTTTGCCGAATTTTACGGGTTCCGCATTCTCATTCTTTTTCCCGTCCCGCTCTTTGCCGGCGCGTCTCGTACATGAGCATGGCGGCCGCCGCGCCGACATTGTAAGACGAAAGCCGTCCCACCATCGGCAGGGAAACTATTTCATCGCAGGCAGCGCGGACCGCGCGGCCGAGTCCTTTGGCCTCTCCGCCCAGCACAAGAGCCCGCGGCCCGGTCAGATCGGCGCCGAAAACGGAAACCCCGTCCCGCTCCGCGCCGGTGATCCACAAGCCCTGCTCCTGCAAAAATTCCAGCGACCGGGCTAAATTGCTCACCCTGGCCACGGGCACATATTCCGCGGCTCCGGCGGCGACGCGGGCCACGGCCGCCGTCAGTCCCGCTCCGTGGCGTTTGGGGACGATGACGCCGTGAGCCCCCATTCCTTCGGCGGTGCGCAAAACCGAGCCCAGGTTCTGCGGATCCTCAACCGAATCCAGCGCGATAATCAGCGCGTCCTCGCCCTTCGCCGCGGCGGCGGCCAGAATATCTTCCGGCTCCGCGTAACTCCCGGCGGCAATCCAGGCCGCGACGCCCTGGTGCCGCCCGCCGTCAGTCAGTCGAGCCAGCGCCGCCTCATCCGCGCTCTGCACGGGAATGCCGCGCTCCGCCGCCGCTTGGCGGATGTCATTATTCCGCCCGCCCTCTTTTTTCAGCCATATTTTATGGATTTCCCGCCCAGAGCGCAAAATTTCCAGCACGGCGTTGCGCCCGCAGAATATGTCGCGCTCCGTCATTTCTTTCTCATTTGACAAATCACGTCTCCCGGTGAGAAAGCTGCTCCGCGTGCTGATTTCTCGCTTTTCCTCTCTTGCAGCTCATCTCCCCCTCCGGGCACACGCCCCCCGTTTCGCACGGCGGGCCGGCCAGTCGGAACAAATGGGGCGCCGCTTCCCGCGCGAGCGCAAGCATCCGCCGGGCCAGCTCCCGGATCTCCCATTGCGCCCGCGTGCAAGCGCGCAGCTCAAAAAAATGGAGCAGGGCGCGCGCGTTCATCGTGACCAGCAACGAGGTCGCACAAGCATTGGGCAAAATATAGCGCGCGTCCTCCGGCGGCACTTCCCTGGCGAGTGCCTCATAGCCGTCCCGTAAAAACTCCATCGCGGCCTGAAAGCGGCGCAGCGCCTCCGGATTTTCCCGCACCGAGGGCGGCGTCACAAAACTAAAGCCCGTTTCCCGCACATAGCGCTGCGATCTTTGCGCGTAGCTCGCGATCCGGTGCCGCACCAGCTGGTGCGACAGGGCGCGCGAGACGCCGTCCACGGAAAACTGGAAACTCGCGTGTTCAAATGTGGATAAATGTCCCATTTTATACAATTTTTCGACAAGCCGCGCGCTGTTCTCCGCTTCAAGGCCGGAGAGCAGTTCCGGCACGGCGCCGGAGGAATAGCAGAGCCGGGCGGCGGCGGCCACGACTTTTTCCGGCTCGGGCGTGAAAGCAATCAGCCTCACTTCCATGCGATATGCTCCATCATTTCTTTCATCCGCTCCCGCTGTCCCGTGACGTGCCAGTAGCCGACCAGCGCCTCCAGCGCCGTCGCGTGCCGGTAGGTGATGACATCCGTGCTGCGCGGATGCCTGCCGCCCGTATTGCGGCCCAGCCGGTAAACCCGCGCTTCTTCTTCTGTCAAAAGCGGTTCCAGCCGGCGAATCAGTTCCGCCTGGCTTTTGGCCTGCACGAGCGCCACGGCGCGCGTATGCAAATCGTCAGCCTTGACCGCTTCGCCGCGGGCCAGCAGCTGTTCGCGCACCCACAACTCAAAGACGGCGTCGCCCAGCCAGGCCAGCGCCAGGATATTGTACCCGCGCCAGGCGGCGCCGCTTTCTTTCACGGCGTTTCGTACCAACGCGCGCCCTGGGGCGTGTCTTCAATCGCGATACCGGCCTCTTTCAGGCGGTCCCGGATCAGATCCGCCGTCGCCCAGTCTTTTTTCGCGCGGGCGGCGGCGCGCATGTCAACGATCAGCGCCATCAGAGCCGAAATCTTTTCCTCGCCCGCCCCCGTCTGCCCGGCCGAATCTTCCGTGAGGACAAGGCCCAGGACGGAAGAAAGCTCGCCCAGCACGTCGGCGGCCTCGCGCAGCGCCGCCGGCAGCGCGTCCCCCGCCGCCACGGCCGCGTTTATATCATGCGCCAAATCAAACAGCGCGGCATAGGCCTGCGCCGAATTAAAATCATCGTCCATCGCTTCCGTGAATGAACGCCGCGCCTGAGCGGCGCTCGCGCGCAAATCCTCCGCCGCGCCCCCGGGCCGGCTCAGCGCTTCCCGCGCCAGACGGATCGCTGTTTTCAGGCGATCCAGCCCCTTGCCGGCCATGACCAGTTTTTCTTCGTCAAAATCAAGCGGGCTGCGGTAATGCGTCCCCAGCAAATAGAAGCGCACGATGTCGCCGCTCCATTGGGACAGCACATCGCGCACGAGAAAAAAATTGCCCTGCGATTTGGACATTTTCTCTCGGCTGACGGTGATAAAGGCATTGTGCATCCAGTAGCGGGCCATGATTTCCCCGTCCAGGTAGCCCTCCGTCTGCGCGATTTCGTTTTCGTGGTGAGGAAAAACCAGATCGCCGCCGCCGCCGTGAATGTCAAAGGCGGGGCCGAGGTATTTAAGGGCCATCGCGGAACACTCGATATGCCAGCCGGGGCGACCGTTGCCCCACGGGCTCGGCCAGTACGGCTCGCCCTCCTTCGCCTTTTTCCATAAGGCAAAATCCATCGGGCCGCGCTTGCGGGGATTGATGTCCACCCGCGCCCCGGCCAACATGTCTTCGGTGGCGCGGCCGGAAAGTTTGCCATAGCCGGCAAAACGGTCAACGGCAAAGTAAACGTCCCCGTCCGCCGCGTAAGCCAGATTTTTTTCAATGAGCGCCTTGATGATGTCCTGCATTTCCGCGATGTTCCCGGTCGCCTTGGGATGAGCCGTGGCTTTTTGGATGCGCAAAGCGGCGGCATCGGTGAAATAAGCCTCGATATATTTCGCGGCCAGATCTCCCGGTTCGCATCCTTCCTCCCGCGCGCGGGCGATTATTTTAACGTCAATGTCGGTAAAATTCTGAACATAATTGACCTCAAAGCCCCGCCAGGCGAAGTAGCGCCGGATCATGTCAAAAACGACCAGCATCCGCGCGTTTCCCAGATGCACATAATTGTAAACAGTCGGCCCGCAGGCGTACATGGAGACTTTGCCCGGATCGCGCGGGACAAATTCTTCTTTTTGGCGGGTCATCGTGTTGTAAAGCCGAATCACCCTGTTCCCTCCCGGCATTATCGCCGACCAGCCTCCGGCAGCGGAGTCCCGTCCGGCGGTTCTCGTCTTATTGTAACCGAAAAAAAGAAAGCCGTCAATGATGAAAAAGGCAGACTCCGGTGAAGGCCATCGTTATGCCGAGGCGGTCACAGGCCGCGATCACATGGTCGTCCCGAATGGAGCCGCCGGTTTGCGCGATGTAACGCACTCCGCTTTTGTGTGCGCGCTCAATATTGTCGCCAAACGGGAAAAAGGCGTCCGAGGCCAGCGCCACCCCATCCGCCGCCGCCAGCCATTCTTCTTTTTCGGCGCGGGACAGCGGCGCGGGCCGCTCCGTGAAAAGCCGCTCCCACACGCCGTTTTGCAGCACAGCGGCATAATCCTCCGAAAGATACACATCAATCGCGTTATCCCGGTCCGGCCGCCCGATTTCCGTCCGGAAAGGCAGAGCCAGCACCCGGGGGTGCAGGCGCAAGCGCCAGATATCCGCCTTGTTGCCGGCCAGGCGCGTGCAATGGATCCGGGACTGCTGTCCGGCCCCCACGCCGATCAGCTGCCCGTCCCAAGCATAGCACACGGAGTTCGACTGCGTGTATTTCAGGGCGACGAGGGCCACGAGCAGATCGCGGCGCGCCGAAGCCGGCAGGGTTTTGTGCCGGGTGGGGAAATTTTGCAGCAAACTGTCGTCAATAACAAGCGCATTGCGCTCCTGCTCGAAGGCGACGCCGAAAACTTCCTTGTGCTCCATTCGCGGAGGGCGGTAGCTTTCATCGATTTGCACGATATTGTAAGCTCCCCCGCGTTTGGCTTTAAGCAGCGGCAGCGCTTCCGCCGCATAAGCGGGCGCAACGACGCCGTCCGAAACTTCCCTGGCGATAAGCGCGGCCGTTTCCCGGTCGCACTCGTCCGAAAGAGCGATAAAATCCCCGTAAGAAGACATGCGATCCGCGCCACGGGCGCGGGCGTAAGCCGCCGCCAGAGCGGAAAGCGGCAGATCGCTGACAAAACAGCTTTTTTGTAGCTCGGCGGACAGCGGCAGCCCGATCGCGGCGCCCGCCGGGCTGACGTGTTTGAAGGAAGCGGCTGCCGGCAGACCGGTGGCCGCTTTCATTTCCCGCACAAGCTGCCAGCCGTTCAAAGCGTCAAGAAAATTGATATAGCCCGGCCGGCCGTTCAGCACAGTGAACGGGAGATCACCTTCTGTTCCAAAAACGCGCGCCTCTTTCTGATTCGGGTTACAGCCGTATTTTAACCCTAATTCCTTACCCATAAACACCCCTTCCGGCGCCCGTCCCGTTCCCGGACGCGTTCGCCTTATCCATGCTTGTATATCCGCTATAATAGATAAAAAACTAAAACCGCCGCCCGCCGCCGCCGTGTATGCGCCCGCTGCTGCTCCGGTGCGTCCGGCTACCGCCGCCGCTGCTGTGGGCGCTCGCGCGAGGCGTTTTGATCACCGTCTGGTAAAGGTAGATCTCCTTTGACTCGCGCAGGTTAAAACTCCCTGGTTTTACATATTCTTGCGCCAAATTGTTCGGGCGCGCCGTGTTCATGCCCCTTCTCATCGCCAGCGTCACGGCGAGGGCGAGCAGCAAAGCCGCCCCGCCCGCGCCCGCCAGGTATAAAAGCGTTTTTTCCCGCGGCAGCTTCCTCTCCCCGCCGTAATCGCCGGCCGAATACTCCCGCAGGCCATCTTCCATGTCCGCCAGGAAGCGCCGGAAGCCGCCGTCATAGTCTCCATCCGTAAAATAAGGCGCGGCCCGGTCGAGAATCCGGTCAATTTCGTAATCGTTGATCAGCCGAATGGCCAGCCCGTGCGTGGATATCCACAGATCACGTGAATCCATGACGATCAGGAACAAAAGCCCGTCGTCGTCAGGCCCGATGCCATAGCCGCCGTAATCATAAAAATCATCGGCGTCAGCCCGGGCTGTTTGGCCTTCCGTGCTTTCCACCGACACCAACACGATGTCACAGGCGTATTCCTCAACCAGGGAATCCAGGATCCGGCGCAGGAGATCCTCCTCCCGTTCGCTCAGCAAATCCGCCCCGTCCACGAGGCGCGGCGGCGAAGCGTAAGTCTCCGGCGCGTTTTGAGCCGCGGCGGTCGGCGCCCAGGCGGACAGGGCGCCCAAAATCACGCCGATTAAAGCCAGCGCGCGCAGGGCCGGCCGGATTGAGCGCCGCATCACAGGCCTCCCGTGGCAAGCCAGACAGCGGTGGCAAAAACCCCGCCGAGGCCGAGAAAAAGGCCGACCAGCCAACCCCAAAATTTTCCCGGCGAAACAGGCAGGCGTCCCGTGAATTTGCCTGTCTGCCCGTTCATCGCGAACAGATAATCCCTGCCCCTGTATTTCGTGTTCAGCAGCCAGACCGGCAGCAGGGCATAGCTTATTTCACCGCTTTTGAGGCGGATATTGACTGCTTCGGCGTGATAGGTGGTGAAACCCTCCCGGCGCACGGTCGCGTCAAACATCTCCTGCGCGCTGGCGCGGATGCGCTCATTGGCCCGCCCCTCGCTCGCTTTGGCGTCCACATCGTAACGATCGGCCAGAAAGCCGGACAGATACGTGGTGGAAAACGGCTGGAAATCCGTGTAATCAAATGGTTCCAGCGCCTCCATGTAGACATCGTCTATTTTGCCGGAGCCGTCCACGGGCACACGGGCAAAATCAATGTCCCCGGCCCGCAGGACATGATAATGCCGGGTCGTGGTGTAATTATACCTGGAGTCGCTGCGAAAGGACACGCGCGTGGCCCGGTAAGTTATGCGCGCACTCGTGCCGCAGTCGAAAAGCCAGAACGGGACATAAACCCCCTTGATGCTCTCAATATGGTTTTGATCTTTGAAAGCGCCCGGCAAAAGGGGCTTGTTTTTATAAAAATTTTTCAGCGCCGCCGTCGCCGCCTCCTTGTCCAAGCGGAACGGGAGGACAAAATCCGGGCGCAGCTGCCCGGCTATTTGCTCGCGCAAAATCATCATATTGCCGCAATACGGACATTCCGCCGCGATGGTGGCGGCGTCGCCGATGAGCTCGCCGCCGCAGGACGGGCACGAGGCCAGGCGCAGATTTTCCTGCTCGCCCGCCTGCCAGTCGCCGCCGCCGGAATCCCGGCTGTAATCCCCCCACTCGCAATCGGCGTCGCCGAAGCCTTTGGCCGCTTCGTACTCCTTCAGCGTTTCCACAGCGAAAGAATTGCCGCAATGGGCGCAACTCATATCCTGAGCGCCGCTGTCAAAAACGAGGGGCGCCCCGCAACCGGGGCATTTGTATTCGAGGACTTCCGCCATGAACGCTCCTTAAAACGGGTCGCCGCATTCCGGGCAGAACTTCGGTATTTTGCCGCCCGCTTCCGACACCCAGCCGCATTTGTCGCAACGGGCCGCCTCCGGTTTGGGCTGACCGCATTCCATGCAGAATTTTCCGCTGTTGACGGTTCCGCAGGCGCAAGCCCAGCCGGGGGCGCCCGCCGCCGAAGCCGCGGAGGCGGCCTGCTGCTGCCGGCCGAGGGCGAACATCTCCTGCGCGTTGGCGCCGCCGGCCTGCTGCGCCATGCCGAGGCCCATAAAGCCTGTCATCGCGCCCTGCTCATTGGCGGCGGCGGCCCGCATGGCATCCGCCTGCGCGCCGACCAGCGCCGCGGCCGCCATGCCCGGATCGCGCATTACGGCGCTTTTTTGCAGCTGCTTGATCATGTTTTCGTCTTCTTCCGACGCCGAAACGGAGTTGACCCCGATGGAAGAGACGGCGATGCCACGCAGCTGCGTCCATTTGCCCGACAGCACCTCGTTCAGGGCCTGAGCCAGCTCCGCCGCGTGGCCGGGCAGCGCGCTGTAACGGATGCCCAGTTCGGAAATTTTGGCGAAAGCGGGCTGCAACGCCGTGAGCAGTTCCGTTTTCAACATGCCGTCCATCTGGTTGCGGTGGTAAACCCGCTCCACGTTGCCGCAGACGTTCGTGTAAAAAAGGATCGGATCGACGAGCTTATAGGAATATTCCCCATGCAGGCGAATCGCGATGTCGATGTCGAGGCCGATATTGCGGTCCACGACGCGGAAGGGCACGGGATTCGGCGTCCCGTACTTGTTGCCGAGTATTTCTTTCATATTGAAATAGTAGACGCGCTGATCCTTGCCCGGACTCCCACCCATAGCGAACCGCGCTTTGACGTTCTGGATGGAGGCCTCGATGCCGGCCCGCAGATCCCCGCAAAATATCGTCGGCTCGGTGGAGGCGTCATAGGTGTATTCGCCCGGCTCGGCGCACACGTCCACCACCTTGCCCTGATCCACGATGATCATGCACTGGCCGTCCGCGACGGCGATGCCGGAACCGGTCGTGATGATGTTGTCTTCGGCCCGCGTATTGGAGGAACGCTTCGAGAGGCGTTTTTGCCCCTTGGCCACCAGGATGTCGGCGCTCAGGGCGTCGCAATAGAAAAATTCTTTCCACTGGTCGGCCAGAACGCCGCCTACGGAGCCCAGCGCCGCTTTAATAATTCCCATAATTTTTCACTCCTTATTTATTTAAGGGTCACCTCTAAAAACCCTAAAAAAACCTTTTACCGGACTTGATGCTGGGATTGATTTTTCAGCCTATTGCATTTCTGTGCTGACATTCACAGCTTTCTCTGTCAGAACACTTTGCCTGGCGGGGTCCAGGGGCGCCGTAACGCGAATTCTCTGCGCCCCTGGCG
>JAISQG010000285.1 GCA_031274335.1 Gracilibacteraceae bacterium | reverse complement strand
TTGCGGGATTTCAGAGCGCGGTTCTGAAATCCCGTTTTCGTGGTTAATGGAACTCAGCGAGTATCCGTTCGCAAAGCAGTATTCGTGGATGCAGGACAGATGTATCAAAATGTCTACGCTCGATAAACTGTGCGAAGCGCTTGATTGTCAGCCGGGAGATATTTTGGAATATGAAAAAAAGTCGGGGATATGAGTATGGACAACGAAAACTGTGACATAATTGATGCAAAAGGTGTATAATGAAAGAAGCGGCGGCGGCAAGCCATGAAAAAAATGTTCGCGGCCAAAGCGTCAAGCAAAGGAGCATGTCATGACGGAATCATACGGACTCAAACTTTTGCGCACACCGGGGATGGGCGCGAATTGCTATCTTTTCTGGGATCCGGCCGCGGAGAGCGGCATCCTGATCGATCCCGGCTCCGGCGCGTCGGCCATTCTGGCCCAGGTGCGGGAAGCGGGCGTGCGGGTGGAGCAAATAGTTTTGACGCACGGGCATTTTGACCACATCGGGGCGCTGGATGAAGTGCGCGACGCCCTGGAGGTGCCCGCGGCCATTCATACCGCCGACGCCGCGATGCTGCCGGATCCGCGCCTCAATCTTTCGGGCTTGTTCGGGGTGAACGGCGTTATGCGCCCGGCGGAAAATTTGCTGGCGGACGGAGACGAAATCAGCGTCGGAACACTGCGCCTGCGCGTTTTGCACACGCCGGGCCATTCGCCGGGCGGCATCGGCCTGAGCGGGGAGGGCTTGCTTTTCAGCGGCGACACGCTGTTCCGCGCCTCGATCGGGCGCTCGGATTTTCCCGGCAGCGACGGGGAGTTGCTGCTGGCCTCCATCCGGGAGAAATTTTTCACGCTGGATGAAGCGACGCGCGTTTACCCCGGCCATATGGAAGAGACGACCATCGGCTGGGAAAAACGGCACAACCCGTTTCTTCGGTAACAATTTATGGCGGGGAGTGTCAAATGTCCCGGCGGTACCGCGCGCCGGGGAAGCCGATGCTTTCCGTCAGAGCGTAGGCCCGCGCCCGCGCCGCCGCCAAATCGCCGCCCCTGGCCGTGACGCCGAGTACGCGCCCGCCCGCGCTCAGGAGGGCGTCGTCGTCCCGCCACGCCGTCCCCGCGTGAAAAATAGCCGTATCCTCCGGCAATTCCCGCGGCAGCGTCAGAGGGATGTTTTTCTCGTAAGCCCCCGGATAGCCCGGTGCCGCCATGACGACGCATACCGCCGCCCCCGGCCGCCAGACCGCCCGCGTCCCGCTCAGGTCTCCGGCGGCGCAGGCCAGCAGCAGCGGCACGAGGTCAGACTCCAGGAGCAGCATCAGGGCCTGGGTTTCCGGGTCGCCGAAGCGCGCGTTGAATTCCAGCGCCTTCGGCCCGTCCGCCGTCAGCATCAGGCCGGCGAAAAGCGTGCCCGTGAAAGGCGCGCCGCGCCGGCGCATTTCGGCGAGCACCGGCCGGATGATCCGTTCCAGGGTTTCCGCCTCCAAAGCCGGCGTCCACACGGGTGGCGGAGCGCAAACGCCCATGCCGCCTGTGTTGGGGCCCTTGTCGCCGTCGAAAGCCCGTTTATGATCCTGAGCGGCCACCATCGGCAAAGCCGTTTCTCCGTCGCAAAAACAGAGCAGGCTGACTTCCGGCCCCGTCAGATATTCTTCCGCCAGCACTGTGGCTCCGGCCGCGCCGAACCCGCCGCCCATGATGTCCCGGACCGCCCGGCGCGCTTCCTCCGCGGTCGCGGCCACGATCACGCCTTTGCCCGCCGCCAAGCCGTCCGCTTTGATAACGACGGGCGCGGCTTTTTCGGCGTAAGCCAGTGCCGCCGCCTGATCCGTGAACACCCGGCAGCGCGCTGTCGGCGCCCCGGCGGCCGCCAGCACTTCCTTGGCGAAAGCCTTGCTGCCCTCCAGCCGCGCCGCCGCCTGCCCCGGGCCGAACACCGCCAGCCCTTCCGCGCGCAGCGCGTCAGCCAGGCCCAGGGTCAGGGGCTCTTCCGGCCCGATCACCGTCAGATCCACGCGCCGCTCCTTGGCAAAGCGCGTCAGGGCGGCGACGTCATTCGCGGCAATCGGCACATTCCAGCCTTCCGTGCCGCCGTTGCCGGGAGCGACGAACAATTGGCGGCACAAAGGGCTTTGCGCTATTTTCCAGGCCAGGGCGTGTTCCCGCCCGCCGGCCCCGACAACTAATATTTTCATGGCGCGGCCGTTTCCTTCGCCAGGTAATCCGTGATAGCCTTGTCGTAGGCGGCCGTATGGGCAAAGGCTTCCCGCGCGAGCCGCCGGCGCAGGGCGAGCGGCACTTCTCCTTTGTCCCGCAGCGCGGTCAGCACTTCTTGGTAACCGGCCGGGTTGACGACCACGGTCACACGCTCCTGGTTTTTTGCCGCCGCGCGCACAAGGGCCGGCCCGCCGATGTCGATTTGCTCAATGACCTCGGCCGGCGTCACCCCGGCCTGGGCAGCGGTTTCGCGGAACGGGTACAGATTGACGGCGACGAGGCTGATGAGCGCGATGCCCTCCCGCTCGCATTGGGCGCGGTGCGCCGCCGTATCCCTGGCCAGAATTCCTCCGTGGATTTTCGGGTGCAGGGTTTTGACCCGCCCGTCCAGGATTTCCGGGAAACCCGTCACATCACTGACATAAATTGCCGGAATGCCCTCCGCCCGCAGTTTTTCAAAGGTTCCGCCCGTGGAAACAATTTCAAAGCCGTACGCCACGAGGCCGGCGGCAAAATCCGCCAGGCCGGTTTTATCCGAAACACTGATCAGAGCCCGTTTCCTTTCCATACGCGACCTCCTTGTATAGATAAATTTCAAACGGTTTCACGCGTCCCGCTCAATCAGCACTTTGCGCCCATTATGCCGGACCTTGCCCGCCGCGATCAGGCGCACGGCTTCCGGTAGCAGCAAATGTTCTTCCCGCAGTATGCGTTCGGAGAGCGATTCCTCCGTGTCCTCCTCATACACCGGCACCGTTTGCTGCAAAATGATCGGCCCCGTGTCCAGGCCCGCGTCCACAAAATGCACCGTGCAGCCGCTGTAGCGCACACCGGCGTTCAGGGCCTGGCGCTGGGCGTGCAGGCCGGGAAAAGAAGGCAGGAGAGCGGGGTGGATGTTGATGATCGGGCAGCCGGCGCCGCGGATAAAGTGCTCACTCAGGAGGCGCATGTAGCCGGCCAAGACCAGAAGTTCGGCCTCCAGTTCCTCAAACCAGAAAAGGATGGATCTTTCCTGGTCGAGCCGGCTGCTGAACAAAGCCGGCGGAAAAGCTCGCGCCGGGATGCTCTCATTTGCCGCGCGGGCCAGCGCCGCGGCGTCCGCGGTATCCGAGCCGACGCCGATTATTTTCACGGGCAAACGCCCTGTTTTCACGGCGTCAATCAAGGCCTGCAGATTGCTGCCGCGCCCGGAGGCCAGGACGCCCACTTTCATCAAATGATCTTTTTTTCCGCTCAGCACCGCCACGCCTCATTTCTCTGCGCCGCCCGTTCCGCGGCCGCTGTTTATTTTGCCGTTCATAATAATACCATATAGCAGCCGCGTATTCAACTCAGGGGCATTACTTCTTTGGTCCGGCGGGAAAAATGAATTTGTGCTGGATAAAGAAGCTGAGGAAAAACAAAACGCTGTCCACCGGCAGCTTTACTGCGGTCACATGCCAGCCGGTCAGCGCGTAAACAGCATCCACGGATTTCCAGCTGATGAGCATGAGCGCGCAAAAAAGCGCCAGATATTTGACTGCCTGTTTCAGGGCGCTGCCGTTGCTGGAAAAAACCCATTTTCTGTTCAGAAAATAGTTCAGCGCGCCGGACAGCACGCGCGCCAGGATCGTGGCCGTCAGCAGAGCGCCGGAGGTGATGTTTTCCGGCCAGGCCATAAACAGCGTGAACAGGGACAAATCCAGCAAAGCCGAAAGCAGGGAGGAAAACCCGAATTTGGCGATTACC
>JAISQG010000283.1 GCA_031274335.1 Gracilibacteraceae bacterium | reverse complement strand
ATGCGGGCAAAATCAATGACGCGCGGGTAGGCGCTCGCGCCGCCGACGATGAGCTTGGGCTTGACGCGCAAAGCCGTCTCGCGCAGGGCGTCGTAATCAATCGTCTCCGTTTCCCGGCTCACGCCGTATTCGGCAAAATTAAAATAAGTGCCGGACAGATTTACCGGGCTGCCGTGCGTCAGATGCCCGCCGTGGGCGAGATTCATGCCGAGTACCGTGTCGCCGGGCTTCAGCATGGCGAAATAAACAGCGGTGTTAGCCTGCGCGCCGGAATGAGGCTGTACATTGGCGTGTTCGGCGCCGTAGAGTTTTTTCAGGCGGTCGCGCGCGAGGTCTTCCACGATGTCCATGTATTCGCAGCCGCCGTAATAGCGGTTGGCCGGATAACCTTCCGCGTATTTGTTGGTGAGGACGCTGCCCTGCGCCGCCATGACCGCGCGGCTGACAAAATTTTCCGAGGCGATGAGCTCGATTTTGTCATGCTGCCGGCCTTCTTCCTGCGCGATAGCTCGCGCCACTTCCGGATCCTGAGGCAGAACATACTTTTCAATGTAATCCATAATTTCTCCTTAGATTTAGAAAAAGTCAGTTTGTCAATCCAATTGCGCGACGCGTTGTACATGGCGTCCTTTTTCAAATTCCGTGTTCAGAAAAGAAGCGAGTATGTCGAGCGCGAGTCCGGTTCCCACGACGCGGGCGCCCAAAGCCAGCACCTGCGCGTCATTATGCGCCCTAGCCATGCGCGCCATGTAACTGTCCGTGCAGAGAGCCGCCCGCACGCCCGGCGTCCTGTTGGCCGCGATGGATATGCCGATGCCCGTGCCGCACACGACGACGCCTTTTTGCGCCTGCCCGGAAAGCACGTGTTCCGCGACTTTTTTGCCGTAATACGGATAATCAACCGGATCATCGGAATGAGTTCCGCAGTCAATCACCTGAAAAAAACGCTCCGTCAGATACCGCTTCAGTTCTTCCTTCAGGGCAAACCCGCCGTGGTCGGCGCCTAAGGCGACAGTTATTACCTCATTCATGCCAGGTCGTCATCCTTTCCAGCATTTCACATATTTGGCGGCGACAGTCCCGGTACTCGCTGAGATCGCCCCCCCAAGGATCCGGCACGTCCCGCCCGTCGCCGGCCGCGTCGCCAAGTCGTGCGATTTTGTCCGCCCAGGCCGGATATAGCGCCCGCAGGCGGAGGCAATGCTCCTTCGTCATCGTCAGCGCGGTATCGGCTTTGCGCAGCATGGATTCATTCACTTGCCGCGCCAGGTGCGTCTCCAGACTGAGGCCGATTTCCGCCATGACTGCTTTGGCGGCGGCGTTGGCCGGTTGCGCCGCCTGGGCCATGAGACCGGCTGAGGAGAACTCCACGCCCGCGTAAAGCGAACGGGCCAGAAATTCAGCCATCGGGCTGCGGCAGGTGTTTCCCGTGCAAATAAACAAGACCCTCAAAATTCGCCTCCTTCTCTGCTTGACTGCCACTATAATACAATGTTCCGGCCTTCGCGTCAAGACGCTGTATTGAATGTACAGAGCGTAATTTTATGCCCGCTTGCCCCGGCCGGAAATATGTAGTATACTTGTAAGGACGGCAAGACCGGGAAGGAGTGCGTTCTTTGAAAATACTGGTCAACGATAAGGTGGCGCCGGCCGGAATATCCATCCTGCGGGAAGCCGGCACAGTGGACACATATTCCGATATCGGGCGGGACGAGCTGAAAAACAGGATTGCCTGCTACGATGCCCTGATCGTGCGGGGAGACACGTTGGTGGACGAAGAAGTCATCGCGGCCGGCGTCAACCTCAAAGTGATCGGACGGGCCGGTCTGGAAGTTGATCAAATCGATATTCCGGCCGCCACGCGCCACGGGATTATGGTGCTGAACGCGCCGCAGGGAGCGAGCGCCTCTCATATTGAATACACGATGGGCATGCTCTTGGCACTGAGCCGCCAAATTCCGCTCGCTTACGCTTCTGTGCGTGAGGGGGTCTGGGAACGCGAATCCATCCTGGGGACGGAGCTGCGGGAAAAAACGCTGGGCATCATCGGTTTCGGCCGCATCGGCGCGGGCTTGGCCGAGCGCGCCGGCTCCTTCCGCATGAAGATACTGGCCCATGACCCGTTCATCAGCCGGGAGCGCGGGCGGGAAATGGGAGCGGAGCTGACGGAACTGCCCATACTCCTGGCGCATTCCGATTATATCACGCTGCACATTCCGCTGAGTGAGGATTCGCGCCACCTTTTAAACGCGGAAGCGTTCCGCCTGATGAAAGACGGCGTCCGCATCATAAATTGCGCCCGCGGAGGACTGATCGACGAAGACGCCCTGCTGTCAGCGCTGCAAAGCGGCAAGGTGGCCGGAGCCGCGCTGGACGGGTTTGAGGACGAGCCGCTGCCGGCCGGCCATCCTTTCCTGCGCATGAGACAGGTTGTCTGCACGCCCAGGCTCGCGGCCCGGACGGAGGAAGCGGAAAACGAAGTGGCGGTCGTCGTGGCCCGCGGCGTGCTGGCGGCGCTGCGGGCGGAACCGGTGTCCACCTCTCTGAATATCCCGCCCGTGTCCCGCTCCGTCATGGAAACCATTCGCCCCTACCTCATCCTGGTGGAAAAAATGGGCGTTCTGGCCGTGCATCTGACCGGCGGCGGCATAAAAAGCGTGGAAGTGAGCTACAACGGCGAAATAAGCGCCATCGACACAAAAATGCTGACCCTCGGCGCTTTGAAAGGCATTTTGAACCCGATTCTGCAGGAGGACGTCAATTTTGTCAACGCGCCGGAAGTGGCCAAAGCCAGGGGCATCAGCGTCTTGGAATTCAAGAGCCCGGACACGGAAAATTTTGTCGATCTCATCACAGTGAAAATCAAAACCGACGACGCGGTGTGCGAAGTGGCCGGCACGCTGTTCGGACGCTCCCAGGGGCGCATAGTGCGCATCAACGGCTGTCGCGTCGATGTGGAGCCCAAAGGCTGGCTGCTGTGGATTCCGCATGAAAATCTGCCGGGCATGGTGGGCAAAGTCGGCGTGGCGCTGGGCAAGCAAGGCATCAATATCAACGGCATGCAGCTGGCGGAAACAGAGGACAGGAGCGTCAGCGTCATGATTCTCTCCGTTGACCAGGATGTGGAGCGGGAGGTTGCGCATACCCTCACGACGCTGGGCGGCATATACGGCGTCAAAAAAGTGGTTTTTGATTAACTTTTTGTCTATTCGCGGAAAGGAAGGCCAATATGGCAAAGCCGGTGGTGGCGATTGTCGGGCGGCCCAATGTGGGCAAGTCGACGCTGTTTAACCGCATAGCGGGTGGGCTGGTCGCCATAGTGGAGGATACGCCGGGCGTGACGCGGGACCGCCTGTACATCGACGGGGAATGGCGCGGGCACAAATTCACGCTCATTGACACGGGCGGCATAGAGTTGCGGGACGGCGCTCCCCTGACGGTCCAGACGCGCCAACAGGCGGAGGTGGCGGTGGAGGAAGAGGATGTCGTGCTTTTCCTTGCTGACGGGCAGGCGGGGCTGACAGAAGAAGATGAAAAAATCGCCCGTTTTTTGCGGCGCGGCGGCAAGCCGGTCTTGCTTGTCGTGAATAAAATAGAAAATTTTGTAGATTTTGTCAATGAGGCGCATGAGTATCATGCGCTCGGCTTCGGCCCGCCCCTGCCTGTTTCCGCGGCGCACGGACTCAACACGGGTGATCTGCTGGATGCGGTTATGGCGGCTCTACCGGAGGGCGAAACAGAGGAAAGCGACCCGGATATAGTGCGCGTCGCGGTTATCGGGCGGCCGAACGTCGGCAAATCATCTCTTGTCAACAAACTGCTTGGCACGGAGCGCGTCATTGTCAGCGACATACCGGGGACGACGCGCGACGCCATCGACACTCCTTTCATCCACGAGGGCCGTCATTATACCCTGATTGACACCGCCGGCATCCGGCGCAAAAAGAAAATTACCCTTTTAACGGAAAACTACAGCGTCATTCGCGCCCTGCGCGCCATCAGCCGTTGCGATGTCGCCCTCATGCTGCTGGACGCCGCCGAAGGTGTGACGGAACA
>JAISQG010000244.1 GCA_031274335.1 Gracilibacteraceae bacterium | reverse complement strand
CTGCGGGCTTTGCGCCCAAGTCTGCGCTGCCGAGGCCATCGTGAAAGCGGGTGAGTCCTATGAGCGCTGATATGCAGAATATTCTTATAGTAGGTGTGGGCGGGCAGGGCACGATCCTGGCCAGCCGCGCGCTGGCTGCGGTCGTTTTGCGGGCCGGCTTTGAGGTCAAGGTGTCGGAAATTCACGGCATGGCTCAGCGCGGCGGCAGCGTCGTCACCCAGGCGCGCTGGGGCGAGCGCGTTTTCTCCCCCATCATCCCTCCCGGCGAAGCCGGCATCATACTGGCCTTTGAAAAACTGGAGGCCTTGCGCTGGCTGCCCTGGCTGCGCCGCGGCGGGCAAATGCTCGTGAGCGACCAGCGCATCGACCCGATGCCCGTCGTCACCGGGGCGGCCGCTTACCCGGAGGACGCGATTGCCCAAATGCGCGCGGCCGGCGCCGCGGTAACGGTGTGCGACGGTCTGGCTTTGGCCCGGCAGGCGGGAAATGCCAAAGCGGTCAATATTGTGTTGCTCGGCCTGCTCTCCCGCTGTCTCGAATTCGCGCCGGCGGAATGGGAAGCCGCGCTGCGGGCCGTGACGCCGCCCCGATTCCTGGACGTAAACCTGGAGGCGTTCCGCCTGGGCCGCAGCAGCACCGCCTGACAGTATGGAGCAGAGGCATAAAGCTGAAATGACGCGCGTGTTGGAGGCGCGGTTGGCCGCCCGGTCGTTTGACGGCCTGGCGGTGTTTTTGTTCGGCCACTGCAACGCCACGGAGGAAATGGCCGCCTATTTGTCGGCGCACGGCGTGGACCCCGCCGCCATCCTGGACAACAGCACGTCGAAGCAAGGGCTTTTCTGCCGCGGGATACCGATTTTGCCGCCCGAGCATATTCAAAATTGCGCCGCCGAGAGCATTGTCCTCATCGCCGCCCGCTTCTTCGCGGAAATGGCGGCGCAGCTCAGGCGGCTCGGCTACAGGGGCGAAATCGTCCGGGTGGCGGAATACGATTCCTTTGCCGAATATTCCCTGTCCGCCGAAACTCTCAAACGCAAAACGGCGCGCATGCTGCGCGGGGCCAAAACGCTGGCGCGGATCCGGGCGCGGCATCCGACGCGGCATCTCGTCATCTGCCCGAACAACGCCCTCGGCGACGTGTATTGGGCGATGGCTTTCCTGCCCGCTTACCGCAAGAAAAACGCCATCGGCGAAACCGCCGTCATTGTCGCCGGCGACGGCTGCCGCCAGACAGCGGAACTGTTCGCCGCGGACAAGATTGTGACGCTTACACCCGCGGAAATGGACGAGTTTGTGCAGGCCGTCGTCTTCACCCGCGGGGAAAATTGCGTCGTCGCCCACCACGACCGCCCGTACACGGACAAAATCATCAAATATCTGAACGGGCGTTTTCTGTCGTACATTGATTATTATCGCTGCGCCGTCTACGGGCTGCCGCGGGAAACGGAACCGATGCCGCCGGTTAATTTTCAGGCCTTTGGCGGAACGGCGCGGCTGGTCAAGGGCCGAACCGTGATCATCGCGCCCCGCGCCAAAAGCGTCACGCAGCCGCCGGATTCATTTTGGCAAAACCTGGCCGCCAAATGGCGGGCCGGGGGCTATCTCGTCTGCACGAGCGTAAACGGCGAGGAAGAGGCGATAGACGGGACCCTGCCGCTGGACCTGCCGCTCAGTCAAATGGCGGCCGCCGCGGAATACGCCGGGGTTTTCATCGGCCTGCGCAGCGGGCTTTGTGACATCGTACAGACGGCGCGCTGCCGGAAAACGGTCGTGTTCACGGATTGCTTTTACAGCACCACACCGCACAAGACCGCGGATTTTTTTGCGTTGCCGGGCTGGGAGACCATGCTCCTTTGACCCTTTGACCTACAGGGAGAAAAATTCGCGGCCCGCTCTGGTAAAACAGCGGCAGTTGTTGTATAATGGAAACAGCAAAGGAGATGGTTGTTTTGGCGCGCAGGAAAAAAACAGTAACCCTTGGTTTGATTTTGCTCATCATATTTTTCCCGCCGCTCGGCATCGGCCTGCTGATTTACCGCCTGGCTTCGAACAAAACCGTCTTCTACGAGGACGGCGCCGCCCTGACTAAAACCGGCTGGGTTTTAGCGGTGATCGCGACTTTCTGTCTGTTCGGCAGATGGCCGCCGGGCTTTTTTTTCTTTGGCTCCCTGGGCGTGGTAATCCTGGCTTATGGCTATCACGCCAGACAAAAAGGAAAAAAATTCCATCAATACGCCCTGATCGTCGAAAATTCCGGCACGTCGCCCATCAGCAGCATCGCGGCTGCCATGGGTGTGAGTCAGGCGGAGGCGGTAGCCGATCTGACCAAAATGATCGAGCAGGGCTATTTTGAAAAAGCCTATATTGACAACAGCACAGGTGAACTGGTCGTCCTCAGCGTGGGCGGAGACGCCAAGGCAGAAAAAGCGAAACATAAGCGCGTCGTGTGCGCGGGTTGCGGCGCGGCGGCCACTGTGCCCGCCGGGAGGCCGGCCCTGTGCGAGTACTGCAATTCGCCGCTCGACACAAATTGAATCGACCTATAAAGGGGGGTATCTGATGGGAATGACCATCAGTGAGAAAATCCTGGCGGCCCATGCCGGAGCGGAGCGGGTGGAGCCGGGAGAAATCATCAGCGCGCGGCTTGACCTCGTGCTGGCCAACGACGTGACCGGACCGGTCGCCATCGACGAATTCGCCAGATTCGGCGTGGAGCAAGTGTTTGACCGTGAAAAAATCGTGCTGGTGCCGGACCATTTCACGCCGAACAAGGACATCGCTTCCGCCGAACTGAGCAAAAAACTGCGCGAATTTGCCCGCGCCCAGCGCATCACTCATTATTGGGAATCGGGGCGCGTGGGCATCGAGCATTGCCTCCTGCCGGAGCAGGGCGTCGTCCTGCCGGGGGACCTCATGATCGGCGCGGACTCGCACACCTGCACTTACGGGGCCCTCGGGGCTTTTGCCACCGGCGTCGGCTCCACGGATATGGCGGCGGGCATGGCGACGGGTGAGGCATGGTTTCGCGTGCCGGAATCGCTGCGCTTCGTTTTTCACGGCGCCGAGCGCCGGCCCTGGGTCGGCGGCAAGGATTTTATCTTGTACCTCATCGGGCTCATCGGCGTGGACGGCGCGCGCTACCAGGCGATGGAGTTCGCGGGCGAGGGCATAGAGGCGCTTTCGATGGACGGACGGCTCACCATGAGCAATATGGCCGTGGAAGCGGGGGCCAAGGCCGGGATCATCGAGCCGGACGAAGTCACGTTGCAATATGTGCGGCCGCGGGCCAAACGCGAATACAAGGTTTATCACAGCGACGCGGACGCGCGTTATTTGGAAATTTATGACATCAACACGCTGGACATCCCGCTTTTGACGGCGTGCCCCAATTCGCCGGAAAACACGAAACCCGTGGAGGAAACGGCCGGGATTAAGCTGGATCAGGTCGTCATCGGTTCCTGCACGAACGGGAGGACGGAGGATATGGAAATAGCGGCTTCCATCCTGCGCGGCCGAAAAATCCACCCCGAAGTCCGTTGCGTCGTCCTGCCCGGCACCCAGGCCGTTTACCTAGAGGCTCTGCGGCGCGGCTGGATCGAGGACATGGTTTTGGCCGGAGCCGCCGTGAGCACGCCGACCTGCGGACCATGTCTCGGCGGGCATATGGGCATCCTGGCCAAAGGGGAGCGGGCGCTTTCGACGACGAACCGCAATTTTGTCGGGCGGATGGGGCATCCGGAATCGGAGGTCTATCTGTGCGGCCCGGCCGTGGCGGCGGCGTCGGCGATCCGGGGCGCGATCGCCCATCCGAAGGAGGTGGCCGGCAATGGGTAAAGCTTGGAAATTCGGCGACAATATCGACACGGACGCCATCATTCCGGCCCGTTATATGAACAGAACCGAGCCGGAACATCTGGCCGCGCACTGCATGGAAGACGCCGACCCGGATTTTGCCGGCCGGGCGCGGCCGGGCGACGTCATCATCGGCGGGAAAAACTTCGGCTGCGGCTCCTCGCGCGAGCACGCCCCGATCGCCATAAAAGCGGCCGGGCTGGCCGCCGTCGTCGCTGAATCCTATGCCCGGATTTTTTTCCGTAACGCGCTGAACATCGGGTTGCCGATTTATGAATGTGCGGAAGCCGTGCGGGAGATCGAAGCGGGCGACGAGGTGGAGGTGGATCCTCAGAGCGGCGTGATTCGCGACCGAACGAAGGGCACGGAGTATCAGGCCCGGCCCTTGCCGCCCTTTATGCAAGATCTCATCGCGGCCGGCGGGCTGGTCGCCTATATTCGGAACAAAAACCGGAAGGAGAACTCAGGTGCGTAAAATCGTCGTATTGCCCGGGGACGGGATCGGGCAGGAAATAGTGCCGGAGGCGGTGGCCGTCCTGCGGGCGGTTCTGCCGGCCGACAGTTTCATCTGGGAGGAGCATCTGATCGGCGGCGCGGCCATCGACGCCAAGGGATGCGCCCTGCCGCGGGAAACATTGGCCGCCTGCCGGGAGGCGGACGCCGTGCTGCTCGGCGCCATCGGCGGACCGAACTGGGATACGCTGCCGGCGGCGGAAAGGCCGGAGCTCGGCGCGCTTTTGCCTTTGCGCAAGCATTTGGCCCTTTACGCCAACATTCGCCCCGTCAAAGCGCTGCCGGCCCTGCTTGGCGCTTCCACGCTGAAAGAAGAAGTGCTC
>JAISQG010000193.1 GCA_031274335.1 Gracilibacteraceae bacterium | reverse complement strand
AGCGCAGCCGCATTCCCGTATTTGGCGTACTCCGCCGCGTAGAAATCCATATCCGCCGCTTTATGGGCTATGATATATACGAGCAAAGCCGTGATCAGCGCGAACCCCATCAGGACGGGCAAAGCCGCTCTCGCCCAGCGCCGTCCCGAATCCCGCCGCGGCAGTCCTGCCCGCTCTTGCTCCGTCATAAGGGCCTCCTTCATTTGGATGTGCTTATCATATCATACTCCGCCAAACAGGGCAAGCCGTACATTTCTGTGGGTGTACGTCAAAAAATAAAATTGAGAATTTCGTGGTTGTATTCGATGCGTCCGAATAAATAACGTGGTCATGAAATGATTTTGCCAAACGGAAAAACCAGCCACTAACCACTAACCACTAATCCTTTGTCAGATAAGTTTGCTTCAAGTATTGCTTTTTTTGCCGCTGTCTGTTAAAATATTATAGTCTTTTTGTCGTCATATCACTGAAAGGAATGATCGTTACATGTCCAGAGTTTGTGCCATTTGCGGCAAGAAAGTCGCCGCCGGGATGAATGTCAGCCATTCACATATCCGCTCCAAACGGGTCTGGAAACCGAATTTGCAGAGAGTGCGCGCCGTTGTTGACGGCACGCCTGCGCATATCCGGGTTTGCACCCGCTGTTTGCGCTCCGGCAAGGTTCAGCGCGCGGTTTGACCACTGGCTGGCCATTGATTCCCCGGACGCCGCGTACAATCACAATCAACAGCCTGCCCGCCGAAAACGGCGGGCAGGCTGTTGTGTGAACTCGGTTGGAATCAGCCGGCGGAAGGTTATTTTTCTGAATCCGTGAAATCGACTATCCGGGAATTCGCGTTCACTTTGCCGGGGTAAAGCTCAGCGAGCGCGGCGTAATCGGCTGCGGTATCGCTCTCCCACAGCAAAACGGGCGACCCCGTCAGCGCCGCCGCCGGGCCGAGACTCAAAGCCAGTGGCCAGCGCCCCGCGCGACCGTCTGTTACATAAACCCGGCCGAAATCAAACTCCAGCGTCTCCAGCGCCGCACGGTTGAACTGAATAACACTTTCGCCTGTCAGCCGGGCGGCCTGGGGCAAATCCGGCAGACGCGGTTGCCGGCCGACGAGGTAAACCTCGGCGCCGAGCGGTTTTTGGCCCTCCGGCAGATCACCGGCGGTGTCGGTGAGCAAAACGGCATAACCCTGTGCCGCCGCGAAAGGCAGGAGTGAAGCTATATTTTCCAAATCGTTCCATCCGGCAATAAAGCTGCCGCGCGGAGCGCTCAGACGTCTGCCGATGAAAGCGGCTGTTTCCAGCCTGTTTTGTCCGCGCAGGGTCTCCACCTCCAGACCGAGGGCGCGCAATTCAGCGGTTACGTCATCGGAAACAGCTCCGACGGTCAAAACACTTTTCGTGCCTAACTCCGTCAAAACCTGCTCCACCGCCGCGTCCAGCCTGTCCCGGTAAGTGAGCAGAACGGGCGCCCGCCATTCTCCGGCCAGTGACGCCGCCAGCGCCGTGTCAATCAGATGCTCCTGATCCGCTGCCGTCAGAATGACCCGCTCCGCCGAACCGTAATTTTCCCTGGCTAAAGCAGCGGACACGCGGATGAGTTCCGAGGTGAGCGAAAGGCGTCCGGGCGCTCCATCCAGTCGGTAGAGGGAGGGCAGTCCGGCGAACAAGCGCTCGTAAGCTATCATGGCTAAAAGCGCCTGTTCGGTCGCCATAGCGGACGATTCGCCACCGAGGGTGTGGGCGAAAGTGCCGTCCGCCAATTGAAAGCGCAGCAGATTTTGCATCAGAGTGCGTTCTTCCCGCACGAAGGCCGGGTCGTCCGGATTCAGATTCAGGGAGGCGAGGGCGATGATGACCTGGGACAGGGTTTCGGAAGCCTTGCTCCCGCTCGTCAGGCTGGTGGCGTAAAGCCCGTCCGCGCCGAGGCGGGTCTGCAGCCAGAGCAGGGCTTTATCGCAGGCCGCGCCGACTTCTGTTTCCCCGCGTCGGGGAGCAAGAGCCTGCAGAGCCATTGCCGTAAGATCCGGGTCGGAAACCCCGTCTCTGGCTAAGGGGAATCCCCCGTCCGCGTTCTGGTAGCTCAGGATTTCCGCAACCAGCTTCGCTTCGTCCCAAGGCGGCCCGGCAGCCACTGCCCCCAGCGGCAAGGTTCGCGCAGACGCGATCGTGAAATGTCCCGCGCCGAGCGGCGCGGATCCGTCGTTCATCAAAACCATCAGCGTGAAAATATAGCCGTTCAGCCCCTGTTTGCCCAGGTCGGAGTAGCTGCGGAGTGTCTGAATCAAATCGACACCGGCAAAATCAGCGGCGTCCTGCCCCGTCAGCTGTAAAAGCAGGGCGATGCGGGCGACGTCGGTCGGCAGGCGGAAATTCCCGCCTGTTTCCGCCACTGCGGCGCGCAATTCGCTGAGTTTCGCTTCCGGCAAAGATTGACCGGCGCGGCTCAAGCCGAAAAGCTCCCAGTCGGAGAGGTCGGTCCGCCGAAGATATTCCGCCGTGATTTTGCCCGTGTTTTGTTTCAGGCTCGCTATATCCGTGACCGGACGCGCGCCGGCCGGCAGCTGACCCGCCACGGTCAACGCTCCCTCCGGCGCCTGCGCCGTGCCGCCGCCTGTCAGCGCCGGCCCTTCCTTTGTGTAATCCAGCGTATAAAACAGGCGCACATGGTCGCCAGCCTCAAGCACGTATTCCGTGCTGCCGATGTCCGGCAGGGTGTTGTTCACGCGGTAAAGCCAGCCGCTCAACGGACCCTGGTCAAAGGCGGCCAGTCCGTTCACGCTGTGGATATAGCTGCCGCCGGAAATTGTTTCGTAAGACAGGCCTTTTTCGTCCAAAGCGGCGGTTATAAGGTCAAAAGCTGTCGCGCCGCTTTCTACGCTGTAGGCGGCCGCGTTGATCAGGCGGCCCATGCGGCTGTCGCCATCGACCGTCAGTCGCACATTCAGGCGGGCTTCGCCGCCGCCACCGCTGCTGCTGCCGCCACGCGGAACAAGCCCGTTTTTCGCCTGTTCCAGGGCGTAGAGGGCGGCGAGTATATCAGCCGCGGAGGCGCTGGGGTTGCCGTAAACCGTTTGAGCCAATTCCAGTGCATCTACCAATTTTTGGAAACTGGCCGCCGTATAATCATCTCCGCTGATAAGCGAGAGAGAAGCAATAGCCGCCTGCAGTTCCGTTTTATCCGCTGCTGACGAGCCTTGCGGTGGCGTCATATCGTACCAGAAGCAGGCCCCGGACAGCACGTCGCGCAAAGCGATGATGCTCTGGTAAGTGGCTAAATGGTTTGACGTCTTGCCGCCCGAGGCATAAGCAAAGCCGCCGTTGGCCACCTGAAAGGCACCGAGCGCCGTGACCGGGTTTTGACCGTCTTTGTCCCATTCCCCTCCGGTCACATTTTCTCCGGCGGCTGTCAGCGCGGAAATGACGATGGCCGTAGTGTTGGCGTTCGCGCTCCAGCCGCCCAGTTCATTCTGCTGGGCGCGAAAATAAGCGATCGCCTTGAGAGCGGCGGACGGCGCCTCCTGTACGTCGTCTGCGCCGGCAAGCGCGATAAGCGCCATAGCGGTGGTGTCCAGAACCCCGCCCGGCCCGTCGAAGCTGCCGTCCGCTTTTTGCGCGGAAATTAACGACCGGACGGCGGCGGCTTTGGGATAAGACGCGTCAGAGCCGGCGGCATGGAAAGCGATGACCGCCCAAGCCTGTTGCGTGATCTGGTTGCTGAACACGCCGTCCGTCTGGTGAACGTTGAGG
>JAISQG010000132.1 GCA_031274335.1 Gracilibacteraceae bacterium | reverse complement strand
TTTTTGTCAACGTCGCCAATGTTCAAATGAGTTTAGAAAGCGGAATTAGGAATTAATGGAAAAGACGGGAAAAGACTCACAAGCGACTTGATAAGCGGAGCCGTTAATGCTTTTCCGACATGGTTGCCAAAGCTTTTGTCCCGGCCTCATTCTCCCGCCTTGAAATTGTACGCCGGGCGCAGTCGCTCGATGATGTCGGCGGTCGGCGCGATGTGCCGGATGATATCGTCAATACTCTTGTACGCCATCGGCGCCTCGTCCAGAGTGTCGCGGCTCACGGAGGTTGTGAAAACGCCGCTCATTTCGGCGGAATACTCGTCCATTGACAGCGACTGGAATGCCTGCGAGCGGCTCATCAGACGTCCTGCGCCGTGGGGGGCGGACTGGTTCCATTCCTCATTGCCCTTGCCGGCGCAAATCAAACTGCCGTCGCGCATATTTATCGGTATCAGCAGGCGCTCGCCCGCTTTTGCGGACACGGAGCCCTTGCGGAGAATCATCGCGTCCGTGTCGATGTAATTATGAACCGTCGTGAAGCGGTCGGTTTCCGTCAGGCCCATGCCGCGCAGGATAACCTCGGTCATCGCCCGGCGGTTCAGCGCCGCGAAGCGCTGGGTTAACTTCATGTCGTGGATATAGTCGCTGAAAAGCCCGCCGCTGACATAGGCGAGGTCTTTCGGGATGGCGCCGGCTTCGCTTTGCGCTTCGGATTTAAGCCGTTTTATCGTGTCGGCAATCTCCCGCTCGCGTCCCGCGGCCTTCAGGGCGGCGATGGTTTCCTCAATCTGTGTTTTCGAGGCGCCGCGGAGCGATTTCCAGGCTTCGTCCTGATAGTAATGCGCGACTTCCGTGCCGAGACGACGGCTGCCGGAGTGAACCACGAGATAGAGTTCGCCGCTGTCCGCGCGGTCAATCTCAATGAAATGGTTGCCGCCGCCGAGTGTGCCGATGCTTCGCCGCGCGCGCCCCGTATGGACTTCGCGAACGCAGCGCAGCTCGTCAAGATCGATTTCCGCGTTCAGCGGGTGAGGCTGATCGCGGACGTCGCGTCCGGACGGTATCTCGCGGCGTATCAGTCTGTCAAGCGCTTCATAATCAATCTCTTTTTCCGCCAGCCTGACCGTTTCCATGCCGCAGCCTATGTCAACGCCGACCATTCCCGGCACAATTTTGCCGGATATAGTCATAGTCGTGCCGATGGTGCAGCCCATTCCGGCGTGGACATCCGGCATGATGCGTATTTTGCAGCCCGCGAATTCTTTCCGGTCGCAGACGGCCCTGATCTGCTCCAGCGCGGAGGACTCCAGCTCGTCTGTGTAACAGATCGCGGTATTATGCTCGCCTGAGATTTGTATCATATGTCACTCCCGTAAATATTTCAAGGACCGGTCATGGTGACCGCAGTCAAATCAACTATCTTTCTGACCTCCGCCAGCAATTCCTCGCTGACTGAACCGGCGCCGCCCAGAGTCACCACGTTTTTGCCCCTGAGAGAGGCGAGCAGTGATTTCTGTCTCTCCGTCAGGCCGTCCGGGCTGACGAGCATGATGGATGAAGAATTAAGCGCCGCCAGCAGACCGCCGGTGAGAGCGTCGGGAAAATTCCGGCCCGTGGCGATATACAGATTGGCCCCGGCGGGCGGGCGGTCGTACAGCACCGAAGCGGAAGTGTCATAGCGGTCGTCACCCGCCAGACGCCGCGGAGAGGGCAGGATGCTTTCCAC
This sequence comes from Gracilibacteraceae bacterium, assembly GCA_031274335.1. Taxonomy (GTDB): domain Bacteria; phylum Bacillota; class Desulfitobacteriia; order Desulfitobacteriales; family Syntrophobotulaceae; genus JAIRRL01. The sequence continues at coordinate 3,984 of JAISQG010000132.1, read as the reverse complement.
TTCGGCGGAAACGGCCCCCGGTCCGCCGACGATCACAACGCGGGAAACGCTCAGATTGCGTAAAGTGCGGGCTGTGGCTTCCGGCAGCGTGTCGCGCTCCGTGAGCAGAATCGGCCAGCCGGCCTGCGCCGCCTCCGCTGCTATGGAGAGAGCGTCTGGAAAATTCTGGGCATTGACAATGACGGCCTGATCCCGGCTGCCGAGCAGACGCGCCACGGCGGCGGCCGTCTCATAGCGGTCACTCCCGTAAAGGCGCGTGATGGGGGCGATACCGGCCAGCTGTCGGGCCACCGGCACGGAAACAGCCCCTTCGCCGCCCAGGATATATATATTCAAAGGCGCCAGGCTTTGGATAGCCGCCAAAACATCTGCGGGCAGCACATCGGGAAAAGTCAGCAGAAGCGGCGCTTGCAATTTGTAAGCGAGCGGAACCCCGGCCAGCGCATCGGGAAAATCATCGGCACGGGCGATAACGACGGAATCCGTCCCTTGCGGAAAGGCCTCGCGCGCGGCGGCCAGCGCCGTCTGGATCCGGTCGCTGCCGGCTACCCGTTCCGCGTGGAGCGGCTGCCGCGCCACGCCAATCTGGTAAACGCCCGGCGCAAAAATGCCGGCGCTGACCTCGCCGCCCGGCACGGCCTCCGCGCCGCCGCCCACCTTGACCCAGCGCGAGCCCTGCAAGCGGTATATATAAGCGATGCCCGCGCCGGGCGCGTCGCTCCCCAAAGGTAAAGTCAGAGTAACCGCTTTCTGCGGCGCGGAGCCCTCCCAGGCCACCTCGTAAGCGGGGCCGATTCCCCTCATTCCTTCCACGGCCAGGCTCGCGCCGCCGAATATGCCGATGTTGACCGGCAGCGCCGCTTCCACGGAACCGCTCGCGTCCACCGGCAGATTAAAGGCGCCGGCCGGAATGCTGACGGCGGCGCCGTCCCCGCTGTCCACTGTGCCCCCGCCCCAGGTCAGGACAGCCGGGGCATGGTAAAGAATTTGCGGTTCCAAGCTTTGCAGGGCGCGGTACACGTCGAGAACGCCGTAGCCGTATTCCTCATCCAGCCCGACGCGCCCCTTGTCCCGCGCGGATGTCTCCAGGGCCTGCAGCACTTCCGCCGCCGTGGCTTCGGGGTGCGCGCCCCAGACGATGGCCGCCGCCCCGGAAACGAGGGCCGCCGCGACCGAAGTCCCGTTCGTATAAGCCAGGCCGGCGCCGGTACCCAGATAGGACGGGTATGTGGTCAGCACCGTGTCTCCGGGGGCGGAAAGCAGAACTTCCGGACCGGTCAGGGAAAAATCGGCAATATGTTCATCCTTGTCCAGGGCAGTGACCGCCACCACATTGGGATCAGCCGCCGGAAAGCCGACGCCATCCCGGTCCTGGGGCAGTGTTCCCAGCGCGTTGTCGCCCGTATTCGGCAGATTGCCCGTCGCGGCGATGACCAGACAGTCTCGCTCCGCCGCATAGCGAAGCGCCGCCGTCAGCTCAGATGACTGCGCTTCCGAGGCGATGCTGAGGTTGATAATGCGCGCGCCGTGATCCACAGCCCAAATGATGCCGCCGGCTATATGCCGGTCGTCTCCCACTCCCGACGAACTGACCGCCTTGATAGGCATGATGGAAGCCTGATGCGCGACACCGGCCGGGGCGCTTCCGCCGCGGGCCGCGGCGATGATGCCGGCTATCATCGTGCCGTGTCCGTGATCATCTTCCATATCCTTGAGCGCCGTGCTGGATTTGATGGCGTTATATCCGGCGATGATGCGTTCGGCCAAAGCCGGATGCGAAAAATCCACGCCCGTGTCCACAACGGCGATGATGACGCCCTCTCCGGCCGCGCCCGCTTCCCAGGCCTTGGCGGCCCGGATCATGGCGGTGGCCCATTCCGTCTCGGACGTCAGCGCGGCGGCGGAAAGAGGAAACGGAAAAAAACACCGCGCGAGCAGCAGCGCCAGAAGCAAGGATAAGCCGCGCCGCCTTATCTGCATTTCATTCATATTTTATAAGCTCCTTCATTTCCGGAGAAATATCCAGAAATTAAATTCTGTGATGGAGGCGCTTTTCCTGCCGGAGAGAATTATTTTCCGCGGCCGGTCTGTTCCGTGCCGGGAAAATATGATATAATGGCGGGGACCGGATTGATCGTGACAAGGAGGATCCCATTGAACAAACGATGTGCTCTTTCGATATTATTCATTATGCTGCTCCTGGCCGCGTCATTTCCCGCCGCTGCGGCGGACAGCGAAACAGCCGGGGCGGAAAGCCCTCATTTTATGCGTTATGCCGGCGAAACGCGCTACGGCACCGCGCTGGCCATTGCTCAAGACTGGTCGTCAGCCGGAGCGGTGGTTCTCGCGCGCGGCGATGATTTTCCCGACGCCCTGGCGGGTGCCGTGCTGGCGGGCGCTCCGGAAGTGGGCGGGCCGCTCCTTTTGACGGAATCCGCCCGGCTGACGCCCGGCGTCATGGATGAAATACAAAGGCTCGGCGCATCGACGGTATATCTGCTCGGCGGCAGCGGCGCCATCACGGACGGCGTGGCCGCCGAACTCAGCGCCGCCGGCCTGACGGTGGAGCGCGTGGAGGGAGAAAACCGTTTCGCCACGGCGGCCGCCATCGCGCGCAAGGCTGTGAGTTTCACCGACCGGGTTTTTCTGGCTGCCGGCTACTCCTTTGCCGACTCGCTCAGCATATCTTCTTTCGCGGCCGCCAGGGGCGCGCCGCTACTGCTGACCGAGACGGACAGCCTGCCCCCGGTCACGCTGGACGCCATCGCGGCCAGCGGCGCCGTGCATGTGACGCTTGTCGGCGGTGAAGGGGTGATCTCGCCTGCCGTGGCGGATGAACTGACAAGCGCGGGCTACTTCGTGGACAGGATTGCCGGCGCCGACCGCTATCTCACAAACGCCGCCGTGTTGGAGCAGCTGGAATTTGACCGCGGCGTTGTCATTGCCGCCACCGGCGAGGCTTTTCCGGACGCGCTCGCCGGATCCGTTCTGGCGGCCGGGCGCTTCGCTCCGATCCTGCTGGTTCCGGCTGATACCGCTCGTTTTTCTGCGCCGGCCCTGGCTTATTTGGATACTTACCGGGACAGCGCCACGGCTTTTTATACTCTGGGCGGCCCCGGCGCCGTCAGCGCCGCGATGGAATCTTTCATCCGTCCCGGACAAAGCATTGTCCCCACGCCGCCCGCACCGCCTCCAAGCGGCACGCACCGCGTTTCGCTGCAGTTTTGGGACGGGTACGCCAGCCCGGACGCATACCGGCGTCTGCTGGATTATGTGCCCGAACCGCTCACGGACTATGTTGACATCCTTTCGCCCGGTTTTTTCGCCTATAACGGCAAAACAGGCTCCGTCACTTACCGCGACGGACTCAGCGCCTTGGATGCACGGGACATCGTCGCTTTGGGCCAGAGTCGCGGCGCGCGGGTCGTCCCCTTCGTCCGAGGCGACGGTTCCCAAGTGGACGCGCTCCTGCGGGACGAGGGACGGCGGGCCGCGCTGACAAGCGGGCTGACGGCTATGGTGGAGGAAATAGGGGCCGACGGGATTATGATTGATTTTGAGGCCATGGCCGACAGCACGGAAACAGCGCTGACGGATCTGATGCGTGCGCTGTACGCCGAAATGAACTCCAGGGGAAAACTGACGATGATCGCGGTCGCCTCGCGTACTTCCGCTACAACCGAGACATGGAACAGCGAGTTCAATTACCGCGATTTAGCCGACTGCAACGATTATATAGTCGTGATGACCTATGACAAACATTACACGACCTCCGCCCCCGGTCCCATCGCTCCGCTGGACTGGGTTCGCCAGGTGGTGTCTTATGCCGTGACGCAGATTCCGTCGGAAAAACTGATCATGGGCATGCCTTATTACGGACGGGACTGGTGGTGGAGCCGCTCCAGCAACGGCTGGCTTTCCGTGGCCTTCGGCTGGGCGGTCGCCACGAAGACGGCGGCGGAAAACGGCGCGGACATCCTGCGG
>JAISQG010000245.1 GCA_031274335.1 Gracilibacteraceae bacterium | reverse complement strand
CATGAATTAAAGCCGGCGCCGGGCTCAACCAAAGCGCGGAAGAGACTGGGGCGCGGCAACGGTTCCGGGCTCGGCAACACAGCCGGCAAGGGGCATAAAGGCCAAAAGGCCCGCTCCGGCGGCGGCGTGCGGCCGGGTTTTGAGGGAGGCCAGATGCCGTTGACGCGGCGTTTGCCCAAACGCGGTTTTACGAATATTTTTGGCAAGGAATACACGGTGATCAATGTGTCGGATTTGGAGGAAAGATTTGAAGCCGGCGCAGTCGTCACGATTGACAGCCTTTTTGAAGTCGGGCTCATCAAAAAACAGCGGGACGGCGTCAAATTGCTTGGCAACGGTGATTTGACCAAATCATTCACGGTTCAGGTCAACAAGGCCAGCCGAGCCGCGATTGAGAAAGTCACTGCCGCGGGCGGCAAAGTAGAGGCGGTGGCGTAAGTGATCATCCAGACATTAAAGGACGCCTGGGCCGCCGTAAGCATCAGGAGAAAGATCATTTTCACCCTGCTCATGCTGCTGGTGTTTCGGATTGGGACGCATATCCCCATTCCGTACATCGACACGGATCAGCTTGTGGCGCAGTTTGGCTCCGGCGGCCTCATGGATTTCTTCAACACATTTTCCGGCGGATCGCTCAAGCGTTTCTCCGTGTTTACGCTGAGTATCATGCCGTACATCACGGCCTCCATCATCATGCAGCTGCTGACGGTCGTCATCCCGTACCTGGAACGCCTGCAAAAAGAAGGGGAGCAGGGCCGGAAAAAAATCGCGCAATATATCCGCTATGCCACGGTGGTATTCGGTTTTATCAACGGCTTTGGCATCACGATGGGTTTCAAAGGCGTGATCGTTCCGCCGGCCGGTGTGCCTCCCTATGCTGTTTACCTCCTGATTACGCTTGTTTTGACCGCGGGCACGGCTTTTCTCATGTGGCTTGGCGAGCAAATCACAGAGAAGGGCATTGGCAACGGCATTTCGCTCATTATTTTCGCCGGCATTGTCGCCGGTGTGCCGGATGGGATAAAAATGATGCTGAATCTGTACAAAGCCAACAGCATCAGTATTCTCGTGGTTATCTCCGTGGCGGTCATCGCCATAGCAATGGTTGTGGCTGTCGTGTTTATCCAGCAGGGACAGCGCAAAATACCGGTGCAGTATACGAAGCGCGTTGTGGGCCGCAAGGTTTACGGCGGGCAGAACACGCATATCCCGCTCAAAGTCAATCAGGCCGGCGTCATTCCGATTATTTTCGGCATCGCGCTCGTCACGCTGCCGACGACGATCGCGAGCTGGATACCATATTCCGGGTTTGCCGAATTCGCCAACAGATATATGAGCCTCAACCTGCAAACTTCCTTGGATTCGCTGGGCTGGATCATATTTTACGGCGTTCTCATCGTATTTTTTACGTACTTTTACACCGGCATCACTTTTAATCCGATAGACGTGGCTGACAATATCAAGAAAAACGGCGGATTCATTCCCGGTCTCCGCCCCGGCCGCCCGACATCGGAATATCTGCTGAAAATAATGGGGCGGATCACGATGGCCGGCGGGGTGTTTCTGGCGATTATCGCTGTGTTTCCGAGCTTTGTCGTCGGCCTGACCAATATCGACGGCATATATATAGGCGGCACGTCTCTGCTCATCCTCGTCAGCGTGGCGCTCGACACGATGAAACAATTGGAAGCGCAGCTTCTGGAACGGCATTATCAGGGATTCCTGAAGTAAGGAGGCGGGATGCGCACAATTTTGATCGGCCCGCCCGGCGCGGGCAAAGGCACTCAGGCGGAAATGCTCACGGCGAAGTACGGCATCCCGCATATCTCCACAGGCGATATGCTGCGGCAGGCCGTGAAGGAGGCCACGCCGATGGGACTCAAGGCCAAAACATTTATGGACAGCGGCGCGCTTGTGCCCGATGACGTGATGATCGGTATTGTGGCCGAGCGCCTGGCGCGGGATGATTGCGCGAACGGGTTTTTGCTGGATGGCTTTCCCCGGACTGTCGCCCAGGCTGAGGCGCTGACCGACATTTTGAGCGGCCTGCGCATCAGCCTGAACGGCGTGGCGGACATTGAAGTAGACGACGATATTTTGCTCCGGCGGCTGACGGGCCGGCGGGTGTGCGGGGAGTGCGCCGCGACCTACCATGTCGCGAACAGACCGCCCGCGCGGGAAGGCGTTTGTGATAAATGCGGCGGGGAATTGTATCAGCGCCCGGATGACAATGCCGAAACCGCGGAAACGAGACTGAAGGTTTACAAGGAACAGACTTTGCCGCTGATCGATTATTACAGCAAACAGGGGCTTTTGCGCAAAATACGCGGGGATACAGGCCTGGAAAATGTTTTTCGCGAGATTTGCGGCGCTTTAGAGTGAAATATGATTGAGCTGAAAAACCGGGAACAATTGCAGCTGATGCGCAGAGCGGGCGCCATTGTGGGTGAGACGCTCCAGCTTTTGCGCGGGCTTGTGCGCGAGGGAGTTACAACTGAAGAACTTGATCAGGCCGCGGAGGCATACATCCTGAAATGCGGCGCGGCGCCGGCGTTCAAAGGTTACGACGGTTTTCCCGCCACGCTCTGCACCTCGGTCAACGAGGAAGTGGTGCATGGCATTCCCGGTTCCCGCAAATTGCGCGGCGGCGACATCATCAGCATTGACTGCGGGGCGTTTTACCAGGGGTACTGCGGAGACGCGGCCATCACCGTACCGGTGGGGGAAATAGAACCTGAGTGGCGGCGGCTGCTTGAAGTCTGCGAACAATCGCTGGCGCTCGGCATTGATCAGGCCAGGGTCGAAAAACGGCTTTTTGACATTTCCAGCGCTGTGCAATCTTATGTGGAAAAAAATGGTATGTCCGTGGTGCGGGATTACGTGGGGCACGGCATTGGCCGGCAAATGCATGAAGACCCCCAGGTGCCCAACTTTGGCAAACCCGGCAGGGGACCGAGGCTGACGCAGGGCATGGTTCTTGCGATTGAACCGATGGTAAACATGGGCGGCTACAAGGTGGAAACGCTCAGTAACAATTGGACGGTCGTGACTGTGGATCGAAGCCCGTCGGCGCATTTCGAGCACACAGTGGCCATCATGGAGGACGGCCCTGAAATATTGACGAAAGTATAGGGAAGCTACCGGCTTGCACAAAGGAGGAAAAAGCATGGCCAAAGAGGACGTCATTGAGGTGGAGGGCAAAGTGCTTGAGCCGCTGCCCAACGCGATGTTTACCGTGGAGCTGCAGAACGGGCACAGAGTGCTCGCGCATGT
>JAISQG010000239.1 GCA_031274335.1 Gracilibacteraceae bacterium | reverse complement strand
CAAGCGGGCTTCGTCCTCTTACCGCAGCCGATTTTCTTCCTGCTCGTCCTCCGAGACAAAATATTCGTCAAAAGCCGCAGCGAATATGTGCTGTTCACGCAACCCCGACGCCATCAGCGCCATGAGCGCGTCCCGGGCCTGCCCGCGTTCGCTCAAATCAACTCCGGCCAGGATCCGCGCCGCGGCTGCCGCGCCGGCGGCCGGAACCGGCAAACCGTCCCGGCGCAACCTGTCAGCAAATATAATCAGGTTGTCAAGGCAGAGCGAGGAATCCGTCGTCATGGCGCACCTCATTCGTGTCCTCACGATTTTTCAGCACGGCGCCCATTGTCTCGCCGGCCGCTTCCCTGTCCAGCCGGGGCCGCCCCAGCGCCTCCAGCGCGGCCAGCCAGTCAAGTGTTTCCGCCACGGACGGTTTTTTCAGCACCTGCGGCAAGCCGCGCAAATAGGCTGCCGCTTTGGCCACTTCTGCCGCCAAGCCGTCGTCGGCGTGCGGAAAGCGGGCTTTAATGATGCGCAATTCCTTTTCCGGCGATGGGTAATCCAGAAAAGCATAAACACAACGGCGCCTGAGCGCGTCGGACAAAGGGCGCGAGCTGTTAGAGGTCAGCACGACGAACGGCTTGCTGTTGGCGCGCATCGTGCCAAGCTCCGGGATGGTAACCTGGTATTCCGCCAGCAGTTCCAGCAAAAAAGCCTCGAATTCCTCGTCAGCCTTGTCCAGCTCGTCCACGAGCAGCACGACCGGCTCCGGGCTCCTGATGGAGCGCAGCAACGGGCGCTCCAGCAAATAATCTTCGTCAAAGACGGATTTGACGGCTTGATCCGCGTTACCCGCCCGGCCCTCTTCAGCCTTCGGCCTCGCTCCGCCCTGCCCCCAAGCGGCGTGCGCCTGCAAAGCCAGGAGTTGTTTCTGATAGTTCCATTCATATAGCGCTCTGGTCTCGTCCATGCCGGCATGGCATTGCAAGCGGATCAGCTCGCGGCCCAAAACCTCCGCCATCGCTTTGGCGACTTCCGTTTTGCCCGTTCCGGCAGCGCCCTCCACCAATAATGGGCGTTCCAGCTTCAAGGCCACGAACAAAGCCGCCGCCAGCTCGCGGTCACAAATATACCTTCTTTCGTTTAAGGCGGCTTGCAAGCCGGTGATGGATTCCACCCGAGCGTTCAACTTACAGTTTTCTCCTTCGTGACAAACTCCTGCTTGTTCCGCCCCTGTTCCAAGCGGGTGCGGTATAGCTGCGGAGTCATATCAGTCCATTTTTTGAATGTTTTGGTAAAATAGCTGTGTTCGGCGTAGCCGACGAGACCGCTGATGTCATACAGGGAAAGCGCCTGGTCGCGCATGAGCTTTTTGCTTTCGTCAATGCGCAGCATGTGCAGATAGTCCATGATCGAAAACCGGTCGCTGTTTTGATGACTTTGCCCAATTGAGACTCGCACATATTGACGTGTTTTGACACATCTGCCCTGGTAACTTTGTTCCCTAGATTGTTTTTCAGATATTTGATGGTTTTGTGTACAATTTCCGCCTGATGACTCGGGATGCGGAAAACACATTCGGTAAAGCGGTCGATGAGCCCGTTCAGCCACTCCACGATGGCGTCCATCGTTTCCAGATTGTCTATCTCCAGCAGGCAGGCATTATCACGGCCAAAAATATAGTCCATGTCGGCGTAACCGCATTTTCGCGCCGCCTGCTCCAGCACGATCGTGAACTCCAGCATCCGGCTGCGCAAACGCTCCATATTCTTGCCGGTGTGGAACAGCAGATGCCCGAGCAGACAGTTCAGCAGACTGCGGGCCTGGTATTCGTCATGCGCGGCCAGAGACTGAATCAATTTTTCCCCTTGCCGGACTTGATCCTCATTCGAGCCCTGTGTATGAAAGGACAGCGAATTGAAAATCAAGTCCAATTGCTCTGCGGACTGAAACTGCGGGGTGAAGCAGGAATCGTGTTCGCTCAGGTGCAGGGCGTTCACATGCAGCTGTTCGGACAAAGCGGTAACCATCTGCATGTCTTTGACCGGCACCTCAGCCAAACTGGACATAATCAGGGCCCGGTCAGCCCCTTGCACTCGCTGCATGATGTCGAATTCGACAAAGTCATCGTAATCGCACATGAGCACCGGCCCGCCGATTACCGACAGATCGTGCCTGTAGCCGCGAAGCAAAGGGCTGGCAAAATAGACAAACCCGCACGGACAGTTGAAAATATACTGCCCGCCGAACCTCCGAGACTGATTGCCGCCGTAGATCAAGGAAACAACACATTGCTCTTTGACGCCCAGCAACCCCGAAACCAGCGTCAGCGCTTCCATGCATCGCTCATAAGCTTTTGTCTTAAAAAGCACATCTCCTTGATTGTTGACCACGACGATCCCGACATTGGAAATGGCGGAGAAATCCTCCAGGGAATTGAATTTCAACGCGCTCACCTCAACTTCCTCATGAAGTTCCGGCAAATATACAGGTGTTTAGGCCTTAGGCGCGTCCGTTTTAGGCGGACCGATGATGCCTTTGCGATTCGCCTTCAAGTAATTTTTCGCATTGCGGTCCAGCCCCAGCAGCAGCTCGGAGCAGTAAATTGATGTGCGCATATCGACAGAAGTCGGGTCAATAATCGCCGCGTCCATGCCGGCGCCCATAGCCAGAACCAGGAAAGCCTGGTTGATGTACTTGCGAAGCGGCATGCCGAATGAAATATTGCTCAAACCGGAGACGATGTGAACCTCCGGATACGCGGCCTTGATTTCCCGTGCCGCCTGGCTGAAACTGAGCAGTGACTGCGAGTTGGTGCCGATGGTGGTGACCAGCGGATCGATAAAAAGGCGATCCAAGGCGATGCCGAATTTCTTCGCCTTTTCGATGAGCGTTTTACCGATGTCGAACTTGATGTTCGGGTCGTTGGGCAGGCCGTTGTTGTCGCAGGTGAGTGCTACCACCCGCCATTCCGTCCCCGCTATTTCCGGAAACAGGAGATCGGCTTTGCCGGCCTCCTCGGATACGGAATTGATCATGCCGGGCTTTTTGGCGTATGGAAGCGCTTCCAGTATTGTTTTGACGTTCGGGCTGTCGATGGACAATGGCGTTTCCACAGCGTCCTGCACGATGTCCATCAGCCATTTCAGCGTCTCCAGCTCAATCTCCGGCGCGGTGCTGGCGCAAACGTCGATATAGTTGGCGCCGCCTTCGGCCTCCCGCACAGCCAGGTTCCTGATGAATTCCTCGTCGCGCGCCGCGATGGCTTTGCCGACCGAAGGGATCGTTCCGTTTATTTTTTCGCCGATGATGATCATTTGTATTTCCTCCCCAGCAATATCATTATATATTCAGATATCCTCATTGTCAAAAAGCGGCCTTCGGCGCTCAAATTTCCAGGAACGAATCAGCGAACAGGGTGTTGTTCAAAATGACGTCGGCTGACTTGATCGTCTCCATCATGCGCCTGTCAATGGGATTCAGAATCGCGGCGCTCAACCCGGCGTATATGGCCATAGCCATTTCCGTGGCGTCGATGATGGGGCGGACTTCCTTGGGCATGCCGTTCGAAATGTTGGAAATGCCGCAGACAGAATTGAGGCCCATGTCCTTAAGCTGGCGGATGAAGTCCAGCATCTCCACCTGTTTTTCCTGCATGCCTTTGATGACGAGGCAAAGCGGGTCAAACCACAGATCCTGCTCGCTCATCCCCAGCGAAAGCCCATGCTCCAGCATTTCCTGGCAGTAAGCCGTGCGCTCGTCGTTGTTGGCCGGCACGCCGGATTTAGAGCACAGCGATATGACAATCGCGTCGTTGGCCGCCGCCAAATCGATATAGGATATGCGCGCCCCGGCGTCCGCCGAATTGATGATCGGCTTGCCTTTCGCCCGGTTAAAAACTCTGATCCCCGCCTCGATAGCAGCTTTGTTGGCGGTGTCCAGTGACAGAGGAATATTGTCGAAATTTTCTTGAAGCAGCTTCACCGCCCACTGCATAAGGTCCTCGCCGTCCTTGGCGGCCGGACCGATGTTCACGTCCAGATAGGTCGCGCCGGCTTCCACCTGCTCCTTGGCGCGTTTTAGGATCGGTTCAGGGTCGCGGTTCGCCATCGCTTCGCGAATGGCCGGCGAAATGCAGTGGATGCGCTCACCGATAACGATAAATTTTCCCATTCCAAATACCTCCTGCTAAATAGTTATACAGCCAACTCTTTCATAAACTTCACGAGGCTCACCGCTTCGTTCGGAGCCACGATTATTTCCCAGCCAGGCAGGCTTTCCTCAATCTCGCCTTTGAGCACGGCGACTTTGCCGGGTATGAGCAGCTTGTGGTTCTTGATTTTGTTGGAGATGTCTTGTTCCTTGAAAAATTTCCCAATCGACGCCGCTGACAGTTTGCCGGCTGCCCAGGCGGTCAGGACGGAATAGCCGCCGGCATCGGTGATGAGCAGATTGACCGGGACACCGGAACGCTCAAGTTCGGCGGCGATGATAAAGTAGGTGAGGGCGAAGTCCACGGTCGTCGCGCAAGGGGCATTCTCGCCGGCGCCGTTCAGCGGGTATATGCCCGGCTCAACTGTCATAGGCTTCTGCGGATCCGTGAAGATGTTTTGCCGCAGG
>JAISQG010000222.1 GCA_031274335.1 Gracilibacteraceae bacterium | reverse complement strand
CCCGGGCTGTTCCCCCGGCCCGCCGGCCTCCGGGCCGGACGGGCCGGCTTGCGCCCCGGCGGGTCTCCCCGCCGCTGACCCGGCAGCGCCGGCAGGCGCCGGCGCGCCCCCGCGGCTATGCCGGAAACGCGTTTCCCGCCGGAGCAGCCCCGCCGCCTCGCACTCCCGCAAAAAAAACTCGCTCACGCCGGCCCGGCTCATCAAATCCCGGCCGGGCAGCCCGCCGCGCCGGCTCCGTTTCAGACACTGGCGCGTCCTGGCCCGCCGCTCGTCCGTCTCCTCCGCCGCGTCGCCCGGCTCGGCCCAAGCCCCGGCCGGTATATACCACGTTTCCCCCTTGCCGCGCAAAAACGGCCAAACCGTATGCAGGCTCCGCGCCATAGGACAAACGGTCGTCTCCGCCAACCAGGCCGCCAAAGCCAGAATATCCGGCGGTATGAGCGAATCCTCCTCCAGCACGGCGCTTAACGGCCGCAACGCAAAATCAACGTCCGCCGGCAATTCATCCGTCAGCGCCGCAACCAGCCCGCGCACCTGGCGGTTTTTCAGCGGCACCTGCACAATCGCCCCGGCCCGGACGCTCATCCCCTCCGGCACAATATAATGGAAACTATCGTCCAGCCGCCTGTTCGCCACGTCAAGCAGCACTTCCGCGTACCTGGTCAATAAACCAACCTCTTTCTTTTTCAGCGTCAGTATATCACAAGCAGAAGCGTTATTCAATTGACATGGAAGCTCTTTCTCCGTATAATATGCCTGAACGGAGATTGACAGATACTAATGTCGGCGCGGGGCAAAAACATGCGAGCGGAGGAATACGGAAAAATGGGTGAAGAATCGCGGATGGACACGGTATACGACCCGCGGCGGACGGAGAGCAAATGGTATCGCTTCTGGGAGGAAAGCGGCTGTTTCCGCCCGGCGGATGATGGCGGCGGCAATTTCAGCCTGGTCATGCCGCCGCCCAACGTAACCGGCGTGCTCCACCTCGGCCACGCCATGGACATCGCGCTGCAAGATATTTTGACGCGGTACCACCGCATGCGGGGTTTGCGCGCTTTGTGGGTGCCGGGGACTGATCATGCGGGCATCGCCACGCAGGCCAAGGTGGAAGAACATTTGCGCGGTGAAGGCCTGAGCAAGGACGATCTGGGGCGGGAAGCCTTTTTGTCCCGCGTCTGGGACTGGAAAGAAGAACACGGCGGCGCGATCACGGCCCAAATACGCCGTCTGGGCGCGTCCTGCGACTGGGACGCAGAGCGCTTCACGCTGGATGAAGGCTGTTCGCGCGCGGTACGGGAAGTTTTCGTCCGTTTGTACGAAAAAGATCTGATTTACCGAGGCAATTACATCGTCAACTGGTGCCCGGTCTGCCGGACGGCTATTTCCGACATCGAGGTGGAACACGAGGAACAGGAAGGGCATCTGTGGCATATCCGTTATCCGGGCGCGGACGGCGGGGACGGAATCACCGTGGCCACGACCCGGCCGGAAACCATGCTGGGCGACACGGCGGTGGCCGTGCATCCGGAGGACGAGCGCTACCGCCATCTGATCGGGAAATATGTGATTTTGCCGCTCACGGACAAAAAAATCCCCGTCATCGCCGATGAATACGTGGAGCGGGATTTCGGCGCCGGAGCGGTCAAAATAACCCCGGCCCACGACCCGAATGATTTTGAGGTTGGCCGGCGCCATAACCTGGAATCGGTGAATATACTGAACGAGGACGCGACGCTCAACGAAAACGGCCTGGCCTATCAGGGCTTGGACCGCTACGAAGCGCGCCGCCGCGTGGTCGCGGATCTGGAAACCGCCGGCCTCCTTGTGCGCACCGAAACGATAAACCATTCCGTCGGCACTTGTTACCGCTGCGGCACTCCGGTGGAACCGCGCGTCAGCCGGCAATGGTTTGTGCGGATGAACACGCTGGCCGAACCGGCCCTGCAAGCGGTGCGCAGCGGACGGCTGGAATTTGTGCCGGAACGTTTTTCCAAAATTTACATTTCATGGATGGAAAACATCAGGGACTGGTGCATTTCCCGCCAATTATGGTGGGGACACCGCATCCCGGTCTGGTATTGCGCGGATTGCGGCGCGGAAACCTGCGCCGGCGAAGAACCGCCGGCCTGCACCTCCTGCGGCGGCACGCGCCTCACCCAAGATCCCGATGTGCTGGACACGTGGTTTTCCTCCGCCCTCTGGCCTTTTTCCACTTTGGGCTGGCCCGAGGAAACGCGGCGCCTCAAGGAGTTTTACCCCACGACCGTGCTGGTGACCGGGCGGGATATCATATTTTTCTGGGTGGCGCGCATGATTTTCATGGGCCTGGAATTCATGGGGGACGTGCCTTTCCGCCGGGTCATGATTCACGGCCTGATCCTGGACGCCCAGGGGCGCAAAATGAGCAAATCCCTCGGCAACGGCGTGGACCCGCTGGAGCTGATCGAGCACTACGGCGCGGACACATTGCGTTTCACGCTGGTCACCGGCAACACACCCGGAAATGATTTGCGCTTCCACCCGGAAAGGCTGGACGCTTCGCGCAATTTCCTGAACAAAATCTGGAACGCGGCCCGTTTTGTCCTGATGAACACCGCCGATGCCGTGCCGGGCGAGACAGACGGTCCTCTGGCCCTGGCCGAGCGCTGGATTCTGTCCCGGTATGAGGATGCGGCGCGGCGCGTCACCGGCGCGTTCCAAGCGTTTGACCTGGGTGAAGCCTGCCGCCTCCTGTATGAATTCATCTGGAACGAGTTTTGCGACTGGTATATCGAGCTGGCGAAAAATCCGCTTTACGACCGGGAGCAGCCGCAAGCCCGCCTCGCTGCCCAGCGTGTGCTTCTCCTGGTGCTGGAAGGTTCGTTGCGCCTCCTGCATCCGTTTGTCCCGTTCATCACGGAGGAGATATGGCAAAATTTGGCAAAAAGCGGCGGGACGCTCATGGCTCAAAGCTGGCCGGCGCCGGACGGATACCGGGATGAAGAAGCCGAGTGGCAAATGTCCCTGATCATTGAAGTCATCAGGGCTGTGCGAAACATCCGCGCGGATATGAATGTCGCTCCGGGGCGCAAGGCGGATATCCGCCTGGTGGTAGCCGGCCCGGAGGAACACGCGGCGCTGGAGGCGGGCCGGGGTTATATAAAACAGCTGGCCGGCGGCGAACAGGTGACGCTTTTGACCGCGCCGGCGGCCCAACCGCCGCAGTCGGCCTCGGCCGTCCTCACCGGCGTGACGGTGTATGTGCCGCTCAAAGGGCTGCTGGATCTGGACAAGGAAGTCGCCCGAACGCGCCGGGAAATTTCCGCGGCGCTGGAGACGGAAGCCCGTCTGGAGAAAAAACTGCAAAACGCCGGCTTTATCGCCCAGGCCCCGGAGGCGGTGATCGCCGGCGAAAGAGAAAAATTAGAAAAAAATAAGATCAGGCTGAAAGAGCTGCGGCTCCGGCTGGCCGAGCTGCAATAGGGGAGGCTAAAGTTTGAAACAAGAACCGGAAAAGGTCATTGACGCCACGCAGCCTATCGCGCTGGCGCTGAAGAAAAAAGTGGAAGAACACACGGCCCGCGTCGGCGTCGTCGGGCTGGGCTATGTGGGTCTGCCGCTGGCGGTGGAAAAAGGCAAGGTCGGCTTCGCGGTCACGGGCTTTGACATCAGCGCGGAGCGCGTGCGTCAGGTCAACGCCGGCGAAAATTACATCGGCGACGTGAAGGACGAGGAATTGCGCGCCCTGGCCGCGACAGGGCAATTACGGGCGACGACGGATTTTGCCGCGCTGGCGGACTGCGACATCGTGGTCATTTGCGTGCCGACGCCGCTCACGCCGATGCGCGACCCGGACGTTTCCTTTATGCGGGCGGCGGCGGAGCAAGCGGGCCGCCATATCCGCCCCGGCCAGCTTATAACGCTGGAAAGCACGACATACCCCGGCACGACGGAAGAAATCATCCTGCCGCTTTTAACCGCCTCCGGCCTCCAGGTCGGGCGGGACTTTTTCCTCGCCTTTTCACCGGAGCGCGTTGATCCCGGCAACAAACGCTTTACAACGAAAAACACCAACAAGGTCGTCGGCGGCATGACGCCGGCCTGCCTGGAGATAGCCTGCGATTTTTACGCCCAGACGATCCTCTCCGTCGTGCCCGTCAGCTCCCCGGCGGCAGCCGAACTGACGAAAGTGTTTGAAAACACTTACCGCGCCGTGAACATCGCTCTGGTGAACGAATTGATGCTGCTGTGCGACCGCATGGGCCTCGACGTGTGGGAAATTGTGGACGCCGCGGCAACAAAGCCTTTCGGCATTCACACTTTTTACCCCGGGCCGGGCGTCGGCGGGCACTGCATCCCGATAGATCCGTTTTACCTGACCTGGAAAGCGCGGGAATACGATTTTCACACGCGCTTTATCGAATTGGCCGGCGAAATCAACGTCGAAGTGAGCTATTATGTGGTCAACAAGGTGTACCAGGCCCTGAACACGCGGAAAAAGAGCCTGCGGGACGCGCGCGTCCTCGTGCTCGGCGTGGCCTACAAAAAAGACATCGGCGACGTGCGCGAATCGCCGGCGCTGATCATCATGGAGCGTTTGCGCCGGGACGGAGCGCTTATCACTTACAGCGACCCCTGGGTGCCGGTCGTGGAGGCGCACGGCGGCAGCGGCGTCCGCATGGAAAGCCGGCCTCTCACGCCGGAGGCTCTGGCGGAAGCGGATTGCGCGCTCATCCTGACCGACCACAGCGCGGTCGATTATGAAATGGTCGTGCGTCACGCGGATCTCGTCGTGGACACGCGCAACGCAACGAAAAACGTGCGGGAAAACCGGGAGCGGATTTATAAAATCTGAGGTGTATACATGAATAGGAAAAAATTGGGATTCGGGGTTATCGGCTGCGGCCGCATTTCCGCCAAACATTTTGAAGCGATTGCCGCTTTGCCGACGGCGGAGCTGGCCGCCGTCTGCGACGTCGTGCTGGAACGCGCCGACCGGGCCGCTGTCACGCACGGAGCGCGGGGCTATTACACTTACCCGGAGCTGCTGAAACGCGCCGATGTCGATATCGTCACGATTGCGACGCCGAGCGGCAGTCACGCCGAAATCGCCGTCGCCGCGGCCCAGGCCGGCAAACATGTGCTGGTGGAGAAGCCGATGGCCATGCGGGCCGAGGATTTGGACCGCATGATTGAGGCTTGCCGCCGGGCCGGCGTGAAATTGGGCGTCATCCACCAGAATCGTTTCAATCCGGCGGTGCGGGCGCTGCGCGCCGCGCTGGAAGCCGGGCGTTTCGGCCGCCTGACGCACGCGCAAGCCACGGTGCGCTGGCACCGCGACGAGGCCTATTACGCCCAGGCCCCCTGGCGGGGCACAAAAGAACAGGATGGCGGCGTCCTGATGAACCAATCCATTCACAACATCGATCTGCTGCAATGGATGCTGGGCGGGGTGGAGTCCGTTTTCGGCTATACGGCGACGGCGTTGCGCCCGATTGAAATGGAGGATGTGGCCGTGGCTGTCCTCCGGGGCGCGGGCGGCGCGCTCGGCGTGATTGAGGCGGCGACGACGATTTATCCGCGCAACCTCGAAGAAACCCTGAATGTGTTCGGAGCGACGGGCAGCGCCGTCATCGGCGGCCTGGCCATCAACCGCGTCGAAACTTGGGATTTCGCGGACGGCGCGGCAGAGCGTGAGGCAATGCTCGCGGCACGGGAAGCTGATCCGCCCGACGTTTACGGATTTGGGCATACGGCGCTTTTTGCCGATATGATCGAGGCTGTGCTGGAGGATCGCCCGCCGGCCGTGCCGGGTGAGGAAGGGCGCAAGGCGGTGGAAATCGTGCTGGGAATTTATCGCTCCGTGGCCGAGGGACGGCCGGTGCCTCTGAGCGGGGGCGTGAAATGATCGATGAAAACGCGGTCGTGGCCGCCGATGCCGTCGTCGATCCCGCCGCCGCGGTCGGGCCTTTTTGCGTCGTCGGCGCGCGGGCGCGCGTCGGAGCCGGAGCGCGTCTGGAGGCCGGCTGCGTGCTGGCGGAGGGAGCCTCCGCCGGTCCGGACGCGCGTCTGGGGCCGTACACGGTGCTGGAAGCCGGCTCGCAGGTCGGGGCCGGCGCGGCGCTGGCCTGCCGGGTCACGGTTTGCGCCGGCACAGTCGTCGGGGACGGAGCGGTGATCGGGGCCGGAGCCGTCTTGGGCCGCCCGCCTTTGGCCGCGGCCGCGAGCACGGTGCGAGCGACGGATTCGGGGCCGCTGATCCTGGCGGAGCATTGCGTCGTCGGGGCCGGCGCCGTGGTTTACGCGGGGACACGGCTGGCGAAAAACGTTTTTCTCGGCGATGGGGCGCTGGTGCGCGAAAATTGCGGCGTGGCGGAGCGCGCCGTCATCGGCAGCGGCTGCATCGTGGAAAACGACGTCCAAATCGGCCGGTCCGTGAAAATTCAGTCCGGGGCTTACATCACCGCCCATATGACGATTGAGGACGAGGTTTTTATCGCCCCGATGGTGGTGACGACCAACGACAATTTCATGGGCCGCACGGAAAAACGCTTCGCGCTGATAAAAGGCGCGACCATCCGCCGCCGGGCGCGGGTGGGTGGCGGCGCCGTGCTGTTGCCGGGCATTGAGGTGGGTCGGGAGAGTTTTATCGCGGCCGGCGCCGTGGTAACGAAGGACGCCGGGGCGGGCAAGGTGCTGGTGGGGCATCCGGCGCGCGAGCGGCGGGATGTGCCGGAGGATGAGCTGCTGCCATGATGAATATTCCGCTTTTGGATTTGCGGGCGCAATACGAAAACATCCGAGAGGAAATTGATGCCGCCGTCATGGGTGTGGTGCATTCCGGCCGTTTTATCCTCGGGCCGGAAGGCGAGGCGCTGGAGCGGGAAATCGCCGCCTTTTGCGGCGCGGAGCACGCCGTCGGCGTGGCGAACGGCACGGACGCTTTGCTCCTGACGTTGCGGGCCCTCGGCGTGGGACCGGGGGACGAAGTGATCACGACGCCTTTCACCTTTTTTGCCTCGGCGGAAACAATCGCCGCTCTCGGGGCGGTGCCTGTGTTCGCCGACATCGATCCTCTGACGCTCAACATGGACATAACCGAATTGGAGCGCCTCATCACGCCGCGGACAAAGGCGATTGTGGCCGTGCATATTTTCGGCCAAATGCTCGACATGGAACGGCTGCTGGCCTGCGCGGACGCGCATGGCCTCGCGGTCATTGAGGACGCGGCGCAGGCCATCGGGGCCGCCCGCTCCGGACGGCGGGCCGGTTCCTGGGGCCGGGCCGGGGCCTTCAGTTTTTTTCCGACGAAAAACCTCGGCGCTTACGGGGACGGGGGCATGGTCGTGACCAACGACGGGGCTTTGGCCGCGGAGCTGCGCGTGCTGCGTTTTCACGGCTGCCGCACCAAATATTACCATGAGGAAATCGGCTACAACAGCCGCCTGGACGAAATTCAGGCGGCTGTACTGCGCGTGAAGCTGCGCTTTCTCCCGCGCTGGAACGAAGCGCGCCGGCGCGTGGCGGGCATTTATGACGCGGCGCTGGCCGATTTGGCCGCCGCCGGCCGTCTGACCCTGCCGGGGCGGGAGGCGGGCGGCGAACCGGTTTACCACCTATATGTGCTGAGGACGCCGGAGCGGGAGCGCCTGGCGGCCGGGCTGCGCGAACGGGGCGTGGCAAGCGCCGTTTATTATCCCGTGCCGCTGCATCTGCAAAAGGCGTTCGCGTCTCTGGGGTACCGGGCCGGCGACCTGCCGCGCGCGGAACAGGCCTGCGCCGAAGCCTTGGCCATCCCCTGCTACCCGGAACTCACGCCCGACCTGCTTGAGCGTGTCATTGCGGCCGTGCGGGATTATGTTTAGAAAATTCAATCAAAACGGCGTTTATCGCCGCTGAGGGGGCGAAAACTTGATAGGCGCGATAATCGGAGACATTGCGGGCTCGCGGTTTGAATTTAACAATCACCGTGACAAGAAATTCGATTTGTTCGCCAAGGGCTGTTTCGCCACCGACGACAGCATTATGACCCTCGCCGTCGCCGAGGCGGTCCTTGAGTGTGGCAAGGATTATGCCAAACTTGGCGCTCTCGCCGTCAAAAGCATGCGGGAAGTAGGCAGACCGTACCCAAACTGCGGCTACGGCGGCATGTTCCGCCAGTGGTTATACTCTGACACGATGGGTCCGTATGGCAGCTATGGCAACGGGGCGGCAATGCGCGTGTCCGCTTGCGGATTCGCGGCGCAATCGCTTGACGAGGCTGTGACGCTCTCCCGCAAGGTGACTGAGGTCACGCACAACCACCCGGAAGGCATAAAAGGCGCGGAAGCAACCGCCGTCTGCATCTTTCTCGCCCGCGGAGGCAAGAGCATACCCGAAATCCGTGACTGCGTAAACGAGCGCTACTACCCGATAAACTTCACGCTTGACGGCATACGGGATAGCTATATGTTCAACGAAACGTGCCAAAACACCGTGCCTCAGGCCATATGCGCCTTCCTCGAATCAACGTCGTTTGAGGACGCGGTACGCAACGCTATCTCCATTGGCGGCGACAGCGATACCCTCGCGGCGATAACGGGCAGCATAGCGGAAGCGTATTATGGCGTTCCTGAACATCTTCGCGCGGAGGCGGTAAATTTCCTTGATAAAAGGCTGCTGCAAATACTGACCGCATGGTATAAGGTTTTCCCCTTTTAAGTTTTTTCTTGACAGGCCACGCCCGATTATTGTAATGTATAGTCAACGCGATATGCCAGTGAAACATAAGGATATGATTAAGTTAAGGAATTGTTATGAAATAACGGAGGAAAAACTCATGAAAAAATCCCATTCCCGCGCCACCGCCATCTGCTGCGCCGCCGCTCTGCTTCTGACGATGCTCGTTCCGGCGCAGACCTTCGCGGCTGACATTACGACGGACAGACTGGCTGGCGGCAACCGCTATGAAACGGCGGTCAGCATTTCTCAGGCCGGCTGGCCCGCAGCGGAAAATGTTGTTCTGGCCGGCGGCGCGGACGCCAACCTCGTCGATGCCCTGACAGCGGCGCCGCTGGCCAAAATCCTGAACGCTCCCATCCTGCTCACGGAAAGCAACAGGCTGACGCCGGTCACGGCTGACGAGCTGCGGCGCTTGGGGGTTAAGAACGTCTATCTGGCCGGCGGCAGCGGCGTCCTCACGCCGGCCGTGCAAAACGCTGTGAGCGCGCTCGGCGCGACGCCCGTTTCCCTGGGCGGTTCCGACCGCTTTGCCACGGCGGCGAACATTGCAGACGAAGTAGCCAAACGAACGACAGTAAGTACAGCCGTCGTCACTTCGGCCTACAATAACGCCGACGCCCTGTCCATTGCTTCCATCGCGGCGGCCAGAGGCTGGCCCGTCCTGCTCACGGGGCCGGAGGCTCTGCCGGCTTCCGCGCAAAACTTTATAGCCGCGCATAATATCAGCGCAACCTATGCCATCGGCGGCTCCGGCGTCATAAGCGACGCTCTCTTGGCCGCTTTGCCCGGAGCGCTGCGCCTGGGCGGCGCGACCCGCTACGACACGAATTTGTCTGTGCTGAAACAATTTGCGGACAGCTGGGACTACAGCAAAGGTCTTTTTGTGGCGAACGGCGCCGGCAACCACCTGGTGGACGCCCTGGCCGCCTCGGCCTATATCGCGGGCGCGCCGCTTCTGCTGACCGATAACAGCGCGCTGTCGGCCGAGGCCCGCGCCTTCCTAGCCGGCAAATCACACCAGCGCGTCATCGGTCTCGGCGGCACGGCCGTGACTTCCGCCATCATTCTGCAAAATGTGGTCAGCGCGGCCGGCGCGGCGGCCTTGCCTCCGTCCGGCGGTGGCGGCGGTGGCGGCGGTGGCGGCCGCGGCACGCCTGCTTACAGTGAAAACGGCGGCGCGCTGGCTATAAATCAAGCGGGCGCTTACCTGATCGGCCGGACGGCCGGCGCGAACGACAGCGCCCGCTCTGATGCCGCGGCCCTTTTCGGCCAATCTCCCTCAGCACTGAAACTTGATGTATACAACAACCTGACCATAAGCAAAGGTGTCGGCGCGGGCGATGTGGGCCTAGCCGGTGTCACAGTATCGGGCGAAACCACCATCAGCGGCGGCGGCGCTCATTCCGTAAAATTTCAGCGGGTGGAATTTCAGAACACCGTTTATGTCAATCCGGCGAACGACCTCGCCACCCGCGTTTATTTCGACGAATCCTCCGCCCCCAAAGTCGTTCTCCAGAGCGCTTCCACCTTGGCGGGCGCGAGTTCGGCCGTGATCAATCAGCTGGAAGTGGCGACGACGGAAAACATCGTGCTGGACGCTCCGGTCGCGGAAACGGTGGCGGTAAACGGGGCACATATCACGCTGGCGGAACACGCTCAAACCGGCAACATCACCGTCCTGCCTCCGGCGAGCGCGCCGGCAAACACGCCGCCCTCCGTCAATATCACCTTGGCTGACGAATTGGTGCGCCTCCTGCTTGCCGCCTACCCCGAACTGAATGCGGAGGACTTGCAGGAAAAACTGTTCGGCGGCGACAACCCTCTGATCAGCGTGACTACGGAAGACGGCGCCCCGGTGGAAATAGATTTGACCGTGGGCACGGAATCCGGTGAGGATCAGCTCAATCTTGACGCGGACAAAACCCTGCTCGAAGCGGGCACGTATGTGATTCCCCTGAGCGCCCAGACCGGTCAGGCCGATAAAACAGCCTGGGTGCAGGCCGCGGCGGACACGCTGGTCGCCCACGGCACCACCGCCGTCGTCACGTTCTCCGGCGGCGCCTATACTGCTACTTTGAGCAACGGCGCGGCAACCGGCACCGCGAGTCTCGCAGTCACGGAGGAACAGGAGCAGGATCTGGTTGTTCAAACCGTGCAAGGCGTGGCTGATAGCTTTGACATACTCGACACAGGGCAATTCCTCAGGATTTTGGTCAACGGCAGCCGGTACGTCACGGCCGCCGAACTCCGCGCCTTCGGTTACGACGTCCTTTTCACGGCCAATCATGATGTGTTCACCGGCCCCGGTAGCGAATCCGCCTCGGGCGAATTGGATCAGGCCGCCCTTCAGTCCTTGCTTGAATCGGGCGAGGAACTTGTTTACACGATCCGGATCAGCAAAAACGCCGCCATCATCGCCGAATCCGCCCCCGTGACCATGTCGATTGGCGGCGGCAGCAGCGGTCCGTTCCCCATTTCCGACTACCGCCTTGATTTGATTGAGGATGGCTGCCCCGTTCTGGTGCAAGGCCTGCAAAGCCATACCTTGATCATCGGCGAAACAGCCGGTCTTTGCGTCATCAGTGACAGGGGCAGGGGTAGCAGCGGCTATGTGTACGATATTACAAACAGGGTCACACTCAGCACATCCGACCCGTGGGTCGTCGATGTCAATGACGATTACACCAATCAGATTAGCGTCAATGTCAATGACGATTACATCAATCCTGTAAGATACTATGGAAAATGGATCCGGGCAGTGGGCGTTGGCAATGCCACTGTCACGATTAAATCCGGTGACTTTACAGAATATTTTGACATTACTGTGCTTGATCCTGCCGACGACACGGGTCGCGTGGCCGCTCACGCCGCTTTCGCCTCCCCCGATCTGAAAGTGGCCGTGAACGGCGGCTATGATTATATGGCTGTTCGCTTCACGGATCAATACGGCGACCCGTTCGCCCAATGGAATCAAATCTTCTTTGACAAGAATGGATCTGATGTTAATGGCCTAGGCACAGCGTTCACAGTGGTCAAAACAGTCAACGGCCCTGCGCCCGTGGCAACCGCGCATGTCGTTGCGGCTGACGCCACGGGCGAGCTTCTGCTGCGAGTGCAATCTCATAACCTGCGCACAGCGACGGAATACCTCAGATTCTACGGCTACAAATGGGACGGCGCCAGCACTTACCGGGATCTCGGCGGCATAAACATTGATGTGGGCGCCTCCGGCGAGGTCAGCCCTGCTCAGTGCAAATTTGCCGTAACCGGCGCGCCCGCTTATTCCTCTCGTTATCCTACTCTTCATTATCCCACCACGCCGAACAGCGCCCAGCTCAAACTGATGAAATACACGAGCAGCGGCTACGCCCTCGGCGCCTTCACAGATGCGGAATATGCCGGCTGGAGCGCGGACTCCGACGCAATGACGGCCGGCGCCGGCGGCGCTTTCTCGCTGACGGCCAGCGATGACAGGATCACGCCTGTTTCCTCTTTGAGCGACGACAGCATCAGCCTGGAATTTTCCGACGCTTACACGGATACCACGCAATTGCAGGCTAAAATCAAAAAGCCGGGCAGCGTCACTGTCACGACGAAATACCTGACCATCGCGGATTTGCTTGACCTTTACGCGGACAAGGCTTTGATTGAAAGCGGCGCTTATGCGATCCCCGCGAGCGCCCAAAGCAGTCAGGCCGCGAAAACCGCCTGGGTGCAAGCCCGGGTGAACGGCCGCGTCGCCAATGGCACAACCGCTTCCGTCGCCTGCGTCAACGGCGTTTATACCGTGGCGCTGAACAAGGGCTCGGCCGCGGGCGCCGCGCTTATCGCCGTGACCGGCGCGGTCCCCGCCGTGCCCCTTGTGGTGAACACGGTGCAAGGCATAGAGGAATATTTTGATGTGCGCGCCGAAGGGCAGTATTTCGGCATCATGATCAACAACAATCAAAGAGTGACGGCGGCGGAATTGGACGCCTCGGG
>JAISQG010000205.1 GCA_031274335.1 Gracilibacteraceae bacterium | reverse complement strand
AACCTGAATCCCCATTGCCTGAATCGCGAAGCTATGAAATCCTGCCCGCCAAATGCATAATGCAATTATCGTGCCATATGCCCTACACACAGATAATTCAAGCAAGTCTATAGTTTTGGAAAAGTCTTGATGATATATGTACTCTTGATCCCGACCTGCCGCCTGCTCTCAAATCCGCTTCCGCACGCCGCCAATCAGTGCCCTTCCTCTGATTCGAAAAAGAATCGTGCGATTCCATGCTTCATCACAAAAATATTCCTAATTTACATAAAAAAGCCGTTGCTTTCTCGGGCGGCATCTGTTATACTGAAGCTGATTAAAATTTGGTCAACCAGAGGACAATTTTTTTAGCGCGGCGAAGAAGCGTTCGCCCGCGGGCAGGGGCCGCTAACCGGCCGGATCGGAGGAGAAATGAGCAATTTGTATGACCTAATTGTGCGGGGAGGCCAAGTCGTCACGCCCGCAGGGACACGGAAAGCGGATATCGGCGTTTCCGACGGAAAAATCGCCGCCCTGGAAGCGGAATTGCCCGGCTCTGCCGGGGAAACGATCGATGCCTCGGGTCTGCATGTTTTTCCCGGCTGCACGGATGGACACGTGCATTTTAACGACCCCGGGCGGACAGAATGGGAGACCATCCGCACCGGCAGCAGCGCCCTGGCGGCGGGCGGCGCCACATCTTTTTTCGACATGCCGCTCAACTGCAGCCCTTGCACTCTGGATGCCGGAACTTTCCGGGACAAGCTGGCCGTGGCCCGGAGAGACTCTTTTGTGGACTTCGGGTTTTGGGGAGGCTTGACCCCGCGCAATTTGGACAAGCTGGAAGAACTGGCGGAAAGCGGCGTGGTAGGCTTCAAGGCTTTTGCCTGTTTCAGCGGCATCGACGAATTTGAGCGCGCGGACGATTATACGCTGCTTATCGGCATGGAAAAACTCGCCCGGCTCGGCCTGCCGCTTATGGTGCATTGTGAAAACGCGGAAATCACCCAAGCCCTGACGGAGCGGGCCAAAGCGGAAAACCGCACATCCGCCCGCGAATACGAAGCGACGCGGCCGCCCGTGACCGAGACGGAAAGCGTCGCCGGTTTGCTGGCTTTGGCGGAAGAAACCGGCTGCCGTCTGATCATCGCCCATGTCAGCACGGCGGCGGCAGCCGATCTTGTGACGCGGGCGCGGAACAGGGGCGTGGACGCTTATTGCGAAACAATCGGGCATTATCTTATTTTCACGGAAGAAGACGTGGTTCGCCTGGGCGCCGCCGCCAAATGTTCGCCGCCCATCCGCGGCGAGGCCAACCGCGCCGAAATGTGGGACAGGCTGCGCAACGGGGAGATCGCTTTTGTTTCTTCCGATCATTCGCCTTCGGACCCGGAATTGAAAAAAGGGGAATTTCTGCGGGCCTGGGGCGGCATTGCCGCCTGTCAGAGCACTTTGCCCGCGCTTCTGACTCACGCTTGGCACGGGCGGCAGATGGAGCTTTCCGACATCGCCGCTTTGACGGCGCGGAATGTCAGCGAAATTTTCGGCCTAGTGAGCAAAGGCCGGATAGCTCCCGGCTTTGACGCCGACCTGGCGCTCGTCGATCTGGATCGCGCCTATACACTGGAGCCCTCCGCCCTGTTTTACAAGCACAAGGTCAGCCCTTATCTGGGCGCCCGCTTTCAAGGCGTGGTGACCCGCACCCTGCTGCGGGGGCAAACCGTTTTTCTGGACGGCAAAATCATCGGGGAACCGTCCGGACGCCTCTTGAAGCCTAGTAAATAGCAAAGGAGATCATCGCTATGACTGCTATTGCAGAAGAAAATGCCCGGACGCAATCCGGCGTGGACGAATCCCTGCGGCCGAAGCCGGAAAGCAGCCGCACTCTAGGGCCGGTGCCCTATATGTTTATGTGGATCGGCGACGGCATCAATCTCGGCAATATGACACTGGGCGCCAGTCTCATCGTCGCCGGCGTCGCCACGCTGAACATTTTCCAGACCTTCGCCGCCGCGATTATCGCCATCGCCATCATTTCGACGGTTTTCGCCCTGAATGACCGACTGGGCTACCGCGCCGGCATCCCCTACGTGATGCAGCTGCGCCTGTCTTTCGGCGTGAAGGGCTCGGTGATTTCCTCGCTGCTGCGCGGCATCCCGGCGCTCATCTGGTACGGCTTCCAGAGCTGGATCGGCGGCACGGCGCTGAATGAGATTGCCAAAATCGTTTCCGGCAACGCTTTCGACAATGTCTTTCTCTGTTTCATTGTTTTGCAGCTGCTGCAAATCCTGCTGTCGCTGTACGGATTTCACTCGATCAAATGGGTGGAAACGCTTACTTCCATTGTCATCGTCGCCGCGCTGATATACGTTTTCGGCCTCCTGCTCGCGAATCACAGCGGCGTGATCGCGGAAAAATGGGTGCAGGCCGACGGTTCCTGGGGGCTGCCGTTTTTCGCCTTCATCATGGTTTTTATGGGCAATTACGCGGCGATTTTTCTCAGCGCCGCCGATTATTCGCGCGAGCTGCGCCCCGGCATCCGGGATTCCCGCCGCGGCTTCCTCTATTTTTCGCCCATCCTGATCGCCTACGGCTTTGTGCTTTGCATCGGCGCGATGCTGGCCTCGGCCACCGGCATTTCCAATCCGGTAAAAGCGTTTGCCCTGGTCGTGGACAATCCTTATATCACGGTTTTCGTTTCTGTTTTCATCGTGCTGGGTGCCGTGGCCGTCAACATGGTGGCTAATATCATCCCGCCGACCTATGTGATCACGCTCTTGACAAAACTGAAGTACAAAGCGGCCGTGACAATCGCCGGCGTGCTGCCGCTGGCCACGTTTCCCTGGGTGCTGGTGCAGGATTCCTCCGCCGAAGGTCTCAGCATGTTCATCCTGATTTATTCCGCTTTTCTGGGGCCGATCGTGGCGATACTGCTTATCGAATACTATATCCTGCGCCGGCAAAAAGTGAATATTGAAGATTTGTACCGCGAGGACGGGCCTTTCGCCGGTTTTAACCCCTGCGCGCTCATCGCCATGTTTCTCGGCGCCGGCGCGGCTTTCCTGCTCGTGCAGCTGGCCTGGATCATCGGCCTCACGGTCGCGGGGCTCTCGTATTTCCTGCTGATGAAATTCGCCTTCCCGGATTCGCCGTTCAAGGCCGGCACGATTTTCGCGAAAAAATAGATCAACGCGCCCTCTTCCAAGGCATTAATACTATCTCCATGCTGTAAATACCAAATATTTATATCTACACCCCCGCCGCGGCAGAGTGGTTGACAAACTGCGCCGCGGCGATTACAATAAAATGGCAGATTTCGTCTCTGCCGTTGCTGGCGCGCATCGGACAGGGCCGCGGTAATCGCGGAGCGCTTTAACCCAGCCGCTCCGCCTGGGGGTATGGATATGCAGCATTATGAATTGAACGCGGTGTACCTCGCGGACGGTTTCACGGCCGATAAAACGCCGGTGGATGACAAAACTGCGGCATTTGACGAAAAGTTGTACCAGGATCTGAGCCGGAAGCCGTATGAGACCTTGTACAATCTGGGATTTGCCGCCGGAGACAGCGAATTATCCGCGTCGCTGATTTTTCTCAGAAATATCGCTTCGCGGTTTGTATACGAATTGTCACGCGACGGCGATTTGGAAATAACGCGCAAGGCGAAACCGGCGGACGCGCGCGTGACGGATGAGCTTGTCAGTCTGGTCCCGTTTGCACCGGGGATAGAAAATGTCACGCCGGCTTGGATAAACAGTACATGGAATAAATTGGCAAATATTTTCAACTCCGAGGCGGCGGCTTTCGCCGGCACGATCGAAGAATATTTGCGCAAAAAAAACGCGGCGCTTCAAATGGCGGGGCGGGTGTTTTTTCACCTCGTGGAATTCAAATCAGACGAGTACCCCTTTGCGTTTCTGGCCACGTACAGCACCGGCATCGCGGGGAATCTCATCCGCCACATGCCGCTGAAAAACGCCCTTCTGGAGCATGACGGGGATAAAGACAAGCTGCTGGCCCTGCTGGTCACAGTGAGCCGCGCGACGGAGCGCAGCGATT
This sequence comes from Gracilibacteraceae bacterium, assembly GCA_031274335.1. Classification (GTDB taxonomy): domain Bacteria; phylum Bacillota; class Desulfitobacteriia; order Desulfitobacteriales; family Syntrophobotulaceae; genus JAIRRL01. Next base: position 1,555 of record JAISQG010000205.1, on the reverse strand, counting down.
TTATCTCCGATCTCGTGGAGAGCGGAGAGCTTTTTTCTCCGCTGAAATTCACCTCCGACGAGGCCTATATATTTTTGAAGGAGACGGAACTCTACGAGGAGTGCGGCATTGTGTGCCGCATCCCGGACTGGTGGCGCCGCAAGGGCAACGCGCGGGTTTCGCTCTCCATCGGGAGTCGCGAGCCGGCGGGCGTGGGGCTTGACGCCATTATGGAGTTCACGCCGGAGATTTATCTCGGCGATCTGGCCATGACACGCGAGGAAGTCGAGCAGCTGCTGTCGCAAACCGGCGGGCTCTCTTTCATCAAGGGAAAATGGGTGGAGGCGGATCGAGACAAGCTGCGCGCGGCGCTGGCGGCTTTCCGGGAGGCGGAAAAGCTCGGCAAAATGACCTTTGCGGACGCCATGCGCTTGCAGCTGGGCCTGACCACGATGCCGGCCGCGGAAGGACTCGCGGAATTTGAGATCTCCAACGGCCAGTGGCTGCGGGATATGCGGCGCCGGATGCAAAACCCGGCGGAAATAGAGCGCGTAGAACCCGGCGCGGACTTCCGCGCTGTTTTGCGCGCCTACCAACAGGAAGGTTTAAGCTGGCTGCACATGATGAGGCGGCTGGGCTTCGGCGCGCTGCTGGCTGACGATATGGGCCTCGGCAAAACAATACAGATACTGGCGCTGCTCGACCTTTTGCGCCGCGGCGGGGAATTCAACGCGCTGCTCATAATACCCGCCTCCCTGCTCCATAACTGGCAGGCGGAGGCCGCACGCTTTGCGCCCGGACTGCGCTGCAAGGTCATACACACGGCGAACAGGGAATTCACATTAGATGAAGCGGAATTATTTATCACAACATACGGCATGGCGGCGCGCTTGGAGACGCTGGCGGCGGTCAAATGGGATTTGCTTATTTTAGACGAAGCGCAGGCGATAAAAAACCCGGCGAACAGGCAGACAAAAGCGGTAAAACTTATTAAGGCGGCCATGAAAATAGCCATGACCGGCACCCCGATAGAAAACCGGCTGTCCGATCTCTGGTCAATATTCGATTTCCTCAATGCGGGACTGCTGGGCACAGGAAAGGAATTCACCGGATTCATCAAAAGCCTGAAAGACAGTCCCACCGGCTACGCGCGACTGCGCGCGGCAGTGAACCCTTTTATTTTGCGGCGGCTGAAAACGGATAAAACCGTGATCTCGGATCTGCCGGACAAAGTGGAAACCCGCGCGCTTACCGCGCTCACCAAAAAACAGGCCGTTTTGTACAGCGCGCTTGTTAGAGAGGTCAAAACGGCGCTGGAGAACGCCGCCGGCATCTCGCGCAAAGGCCTGGTGCTGGCGAGCATCATGAAATTCAAGCAGATTTGCAATCATCCCGCTCAATATCTCGGGCAGCCCGATTTTGAGGAAAAGGACAGCGGCAAATTTGCCAAGCTCGCGGAAATATGCGAAACCATCCGCGAAAAACGCGAACGCGTTCTCGTGTTTACGCAATTCAGGGAGATGACCCAGCCGCTCGCGGACTTCCTGGCGGCTGAATTCGGGCGCGAGGGGCTTGT
>JAISQG010000148.1 GCA_031274335.1 Gracilibacteraceae bacterium | reverse complement strand
GAAATAGCTGTTAATCCAGTAGGCGATGCCGGCCAGGCCGGAGGTGTTGCTGACGGCGGCGACAATAGGGCGGTTCAGAATTTTCCCGGTATTGAAAATATTATAAATTTCCTCATCCTTCATCAGGCCGTCCGCGTGGATGCCAGCGCGTGTGACGTTGAAATTCTTACCGACGAACGGAGTCATCGGGGGAACGATGTAGCCGATTTCCCGCTCGTAATATTCAGCGATTTCCGTGATGACGCGTGAATCCATGCCGTCGAGCGTGCCTCGCAGCTGGGCGTATTCGATGACCATAGCTTCAAGCGGCACATTGCCCGTGCGTTCGCCGATGCCGAGCAAACTGCAATTGACGCCGGACGCTCCGTAGAGCCAAGCGGTCGTAGCGTTGGACACGCCCTTGTAGAAATCGTTGTGCCCGTGCCACTCCAGAAGCAGAGACGGCACATTGGCGTAATGACGCAGGCCGTAAATCAGGCCGGGAACGCTGCGCGGCGGAGCGACGCCGACAAAAGGCACGCCGTAGCCCATCGTGTCGCAGGCCCGAATTTTGATCGGCACACCGCTTTGCTTGCTGAGTTCCATGAGGGCGCTGGCAAACGGCACGACAAAGCCGTAAAAATCCGCGCGGGTCAGATCCTCAAAATGGCAGCGGGGCCTGAGCCCGACGTCGAGAGCATCGTGAATGACGCGCATGTAATGATCCACCACCTCATGCCGCGTCATATTCAGTTTTTTGAAAATATGGTAATCGGAGCAACTCACGAGTATGCCCGTTTCCTGGATGCCCAGATCGCGCACGAGTTTGAAATCGTTCATATTGGCGCGGATCCAGGTAGTGACCTCCGGGAACCGGTAGCCGCGTTCCAGGCATTTGTACAGCGCTTCCTTGTCCCGATCGCTGTAAACAAAGAATTCCGTCTGCCGGATCACTCCCTTTGGCCCGCTCAAGCGGTGCAGAAAGTCAAACAAATCGACTATTTGCCGGACTGAATACGGAGCGCGCGACTGTTGCCCGTCCCGGAACGTCGTGTCCGTCAGAAATATTTCCTTCGGCATGTCCCGCGGCACCGCGCGGTGGTTGAATGGCAGTTTCGGCACCTCGTGATATGGGAAAATGCTGCGGAACAGATTCGGCTCCGCCACCTCTTGGATTGTGTAGTTGTACGGATCCTGCTCTAAAACGTTGGTGTGGTGGTTATACACCACTTTCATGTCGGGAACTTTCATTGACTCCTCCTCGCTTTCTCGCATAATTGTATACGATTATACACATATGCACGGATACTGTCAATGTCTAAATCTGGCAGTTTGCGAAAATTTTTCGCGGAATTTATTGACTGGAAATTGGCGGGCGTGGTATCATTTAGAGCAGTGGAGCAGGCGCGAGAAAACGAGGCGATAAGCGGAGGGCAAAATTTCATGGCCGAAACATACGAAGAACTCATGCGTTACGAGCCGCCGCTGGAGCGGGAAGCCGATTTTGAGGCTTTCTGGGAAAACGGCATGCGGCAACTGGCCGCGGCGGAGCAAAACGCCTCCGGAGACGAGGCATCCGCCGGAAGTATTTTTTCCTGGCAGGAAACGGAATACACTTATCCGCTGCCGCAGGTTCGCGTGCGGGAAGTCATTCTCACCGCCTGGGACGGCGCGCCGCTCCGCGGGTGGTATCTTTGTCCGGCCGGCGCGAATCCAGGCGAACCGGTGCCCGGCCTCATTCGCTGGCACGGCTATTCGTCCAACCGCGGCAAACTCTGCGAGCTTCTGCCGTGGGCGCTAATGGGTTACGCCATCTTGGCTCTTGACGTGCGCGGGCAAACAGGGGACAGCCCCGACCCGCACAGAGAAAAAACCGGCTCTTTCTCCGGCTGGCTGACACGCGGATTGGACGCGCCGGAAAATTATTATTACCGCCGCGTTTACCTCGATGCCGTGCAGGCGGCGGTGGCTTTGGCCCGCCGGCCGGAAACGGACGGTAAGCGGCTGGCTTTTTTCGGCAACAGTCAGGGCGCGGCTATTTCCGTCGCGGCGGCGGCGCTGTTAAATCATTTTGGCGGCCTATGCGGCTGGAGCGTCCATGTGAGCGCGCTCGGTCTCGGCACGCCTTTTTTCTCGCATATCTCCTTGGCGCTGGCCGAACAAAAAGGCGGCCCGCTGGACGAGTTTTCCGCGTATTTCCGTATGCGCGACCCGCTTCACCGCACGGAAAAGCATGTCCGCCGCGTCCTCAGTTATTTTGATGTCATGAACCTCGCGCCCTGGGCCGATTGTCCCGCTTTGATCGGCATCGGGCTCCAGGACGCGGTTTGTCCGCCGCGCGCCGGATTCGCCCTGGTGAATCACCTGGGCGGGCGGCGCGAGGTTTGCGTGTACCCCGATTACGGGCACGAGAGCATTGATCCGCATTTGGACCGGCTCATTCTGTTCATGGCCGAACACATGCTTGCGCCGAACAGGCAATTTCCATGAGATGCGGCCCGCAGGGCCGCGAGACAAAATCAGCTTCTTTGACCATGTCCCGGTTTCCCCATTCGTCTAAAGATGATTCCAGCGCCGGCAAATCCCGCTCGGCGACGCAGGCGGTGAGCGCGTAAACCTGTTCCGGCCCGCTCCCGGCCTGCCGCAGTATGGAGCTCAGATCGTCCAGGCATGAAACAGCCTGAGATCGCGCTCCGTCTGTTGTGCGCGGGCGCGTCCCGGCACAATGAATATATCCGTCAACGAGCACGGCAGCTGAAAACGGAGGCGCGATAATCGGTTCGGCGGTCAGGATGTATGATTTTGGCTCGAGGCAGGCAGAAAAATCCACCTCTAA
>JAISQG010000147.1 GCA_031274335.1 Gracilibacteraceae bacterium | reverse complement strand
GTCCAGGCAAGGGTCATGCCCCACAAACGCAGGGGCACGGTGGACTTTGTGATGTCCACGCTGATGCCCGGGATTTCCGTGCCCATGCCGGATATCCAGTTTTTGCCGTCGGGATTGATGCCGCCGGGCGCCGCGAACAGCGAATTCGTGAAGCTCGACACCTCATCCGCTATGGACACGTCCGAACGCAGGTCGATATCCCGCCCCCAGGTCGTGTTGACCAGGGGCATGTGCAGCGTCCTGTCCAGACGCTCCAGCTCGGCGACAAGGAAGGCCCCGGCCGAGTCGATGGTGCGTTGGTCATAAGTTTTCATGCGTATCCTCTTTGACGTTGCCGTCGTCAGATGTTGAAGGAGATTTCGACATTGCCGTCCGCGTCGGCCGCGCCCGTGAAGGCGCAGGCGGGGACGGCGACGGTTTTGCCGGCATCGGCGGCCGCTTCGATGTCCCCGACCAGTTTGGTCCCGTCGGCGGTGACGCGCACGTAGACGGCGCCGTTTTTCGCGGCGGCCGTCGCGCCTTTGAGCACCACCGTCATGTAGCCGCGGCGCATGACGGACTGGACAGTGCCCGCGGGCGCCATGCCGGCACCGGCGGCATTGTCGATGCCCGTTGTGGGGAAAGGCCGGGCAAGAAAACCGTAAATCACGGAGGCTGTGTCCGCCGCCGCTATGGGGGCCAGAGCGCCCGCGCTGAGTTTCACCACGGCGCCGAAAGGGATTTCAGCCGCGCCGAGATGCTGCGCTTCCAGGGTGACGTGGGCCGGCCGGCTGACTTCGCCGGGAATGCCGGCGGGCATGCGGTTGAGGTATGCCGTCATTGTTTGCTCCTTGCGTAATACTCGCGGTTTGCCTTGTTGATGTCCTCCGGCGTGACGGATCTGCCGAAGTCGGAGACGCGCCGCGTCAACCCGTCGGCCGTACGTTTGTTGTTGACGCTCCCCGCTATCTCCGAGGCGGTCACAAAGGCGGCGTCCAGGGTCAGGCAGTCGGCCTTGTCCAGAGTCTCGCCGCGCAGCACGTTGTTGATCGCCGGGGCAAGGGCTTTGTCATTCATGGCCGCGCGCAGGGCATGGCGCATGACGGCGCAAAGGGAGTCGCCCACGCGGGCGGCGCTGCCCGGCGCGATGATTTTCGCCCGGCGTACCGTGTCCTTATCCGCGACACGGCGGCCTCCGTCGGTTAAAGACCCCCGCGCGCGTTTGCGGTCGCCGGTGGGCCTGGGGTCTTCACCCGCCCCGGAGTCCGGGTCTTCGTCGCCGGTTTCGTTCGGGTCTTCATCCCCGGTCTTTTCCGGGTCTTCGTCTCCCGTCTGCTCCGGGTCTTCATCCGCGCCTTTGCCGGACAGTGCTCGCAGGGCGAGCAGCACTTCATCCAGCTTGCCTTCCAGGGCGGTGATGCGGTCGTCGTCCGCGGTCACGCCTTCCCGCGCGGGCGGATCTTTCGGCGGCGCTTTTTCCGCTTCGGCGGATGCCTCGTCCATTGCCTTGAGCACTTTGGGATTGCGGAATATGCGATCCCAGAAGCCGGGTTTCGGTCCTTTTCCCATGTATATCTCCGTTGTTGTGTCCCTGATTTTGCAGCGCGGGCCACAGCGGCCCCTGTCCACCAGGGCGATGTGATTGCCGATGATGTTTGTCTGCCGTCCCACACCGGGCGCCGTTTCCTCATAGTCCGCGTCGTAGCCGCTTGAGATTTCACGCAGGCCGCCCCGAACCGCCGCAATGGCTTCCGCATCGGTAATGAGCAGATCAGCCAGCAGCAGGTCGGAATCCGCTCCCTCCCCCCGGCGCAGGTTTTGCGCCAGCCCGCGCGAGAGCTCGCGCCAGGTGTCGGGGGTCACGTGTTCTTCGGGGTGGTCCAGTGTGACGGGTTTGCCCTCGAACGAGGCGACGGCATCGCCGGCAAAGACGTCCGCTTCCATGCGGTAGATTTTTACGGTTTCCTGCCCCGGCTCGACTTCAAACGGCACCTCTTCCGGCAGGTATTCCTGCGCGCCCAGGCGCGCTATGGGCACGTCAAGGCAGAGCAGGTAGCCTTCGGGCGTCTGTTTGATATGCTCGGACAGGGAGCCTGTGGTGTGGTAGCGCATGGCGCTACATTGCGGAAAGGGAGCGCGGAAGTCTGGTAACAAATGTTACGAAAAATCGTTTGGAAAAATGCGTCGGGAAAAAGGAAAGCCCGGAAAAATCCGGGCTTTCGGGTTAGAGCATTTTTCGCTTGAGATTGTCGCTTGACGGCGCAGTAAATTCGCCTTGCGACAATCTCTCCGGATCAGGAGAAAGGGAACGGGTCAGGCGGCATGACCGGCGGGTGAAGTTGGTCCATCCGCACGCCGGGAGCCGGCGGCAATCGACTCAAGGCTCAGCCGCAACGTTTCCAGCATCAGCCCCATCCCGGCCCAGGCACTCGTGCTGTATGCGGTTTCCACGCATACGCCCTGATGGTAGACGGATGCGTAATTGTTCGCCGTCTCCTCAAGGAAGAGCAGGCACAGCGCCAAGTTTTCCAGTTTGTCGGACACAGTGCCGTCGGTCTCAAGCGGGAAGCTGATCATGCCGCGCCTCCGTGCTTGATGACATGGGCGCGGCCTTGTGGCCGGCGGGGAGTTTGCCCAGGGCGACGGCCGCCTTGAGCAGGGAAGACACTTCACGGCCGTGGCAATCCATGAGTTTGCCTATGCTGTGGACGCCGAGGCCCATTTTGCGGTAGCGGACGGCGTAGCTCATCAGCTTTTTTTTGCGCGGCGTGAGGGAATAGACGGTTTGAGCGCCGGCGGTCAGCGCCGCCCGCCGGGCGTTTTCCAGCGCCGCCTGCATGGTTTCCTGCCGTATGCGGCGCAACAACAACGCCACACGAGCGCGGAATTGCTTGGCGTTATTTGTGCGAGCCAGCATGGAAATGATATACACGCCTTCTTCGGTGAAGACACGTGTATCCCGTTGATATCCTTCTTCGTTAATCACTTTGATTACGGAAGAATAGAGCTTTAACTCGTTTTGGTTCCTGCTGAATAGAGTAGAGATGGAAATGGCAGGTTCTCTATAGCCCAAATGTTTGCCGATTTCCTCGGCGGTAAACAGAATTTCTCCATTTTTTTCAAGGTAGTTAAGTTCTTTTCCCTTGTCAAAAATAGCCAAAGCGGATACAGTTGAATCAGCCATAAATACCTCCTCTCAAGGTATGTTAGGGTTAGGCTTCAAGTCCGTGCGACAACACGGCTTGGAGCCGATTACTTTTTTAATTTGACCTCCTTTTTTATTTTTTCTTGCATTGTTTGCACTGCCTTGGAATATGCTCGCAATATCTGAAGCGGCCTGTCAGTTAATCCCCACCATCCGGTTTGCTTTTTTACGGCATAGCCGACTTCCTGTAGCAACTTCAGATCCCGTGACACGTTGGCAGGGCTGATATCAAGTGCCTTGGCGATCTCGCTGTTGCTCATGCCGTCGAACGGGTGGGCCGCCAGCAATTCAATAATTTGATGAGATCGCCGTACAGCATTTTTTTTCATCGCCGGCCCTTTTCGCGCGCGCTTCACTCAGTCTTGGTTGGTTTTTGAGCAAAAGTCAAGCGAAAAATTACATATTACGTAACGAAGTTACACAATATGAAATTAACCCTTGGGAATAATCGGCTCCGGGTAACAGCGGCAACGCGCTTTTGCTCCGGCATGGCCTCCAAGCTATCCTGATGGACCAAGGCTGCTAATCTTGGTCAGTAGCCCCTATCAACCCAACCTTCCAGTTTTCGAGGTCGCTCTTCAAGAAACTTGCCGAAATGCGGGCACATATCAACTCCTTGCCGTACCGCCATAGCCTGAAACTGGTCTACGTAAGAGGCTGGATGGGCTTCGCAATACCATTCATGGGCGGGCATGAAACGGCAGGGCTCAAACACTGTGTATTGAAAATAACGTTCGCCGACATACTGGACGCGCAGTTTAGCCACTACACAATGCGCTGTAAGCGAAGATACCCGCAAAGATTGAGTAAAGCACGGCAGCCATTTGATCTGTTTTGTCGAGAAGACGGGCACACCGTTTACAAACAGATGGCAGGATTTCCACGCAAACGCGATTTCCAGAATGCTGTGCGCCACGCTCACCGAGCGGGGGTCTTTGGCGAAAAGACCGCAGATAACCTTGCCGTGCGTAAAAAGTTCGTCCGCACTGTTCAGCAGTATCCGGACATTCTCCCACTGTGGGGAACGCGGCGCTACAAAAGCAATAGATATAAACGAATCTGGAGCTTTTGTTTTTTGAATGA
>JAISQG010000088.1 GCA_031274335.1 Gracilibacteraceae bacterium | reverse complement strand
CCATAGCCAGCCCGCCCGCGATGGCCAGACCCTGGCCCAGCGAGCCGGTCGAAGCGTCCACGCCGGGTACTTTGCGCATATCCGGGTGACCCTGCAGCTTGCCGCCAATCCGGCGCAATTCCGTGAGCTCCGCGCGCGAAAAAAAACCCCGCTCCGCCAGCACGGCGTACAGCGCCGGTGCGGCATGGCCCTTACTCAAAATAAAACGATCCCGATCCGGGTCATCAGGCCGGGCCGGGTCAACGCGCATTTCGCCGCCATACAGCGTGGCCAAAATGTCCGCTGCCGAAAGAGATCCGCCGGGATGCCCCGATCCCGCAGCCGTCACCATGCGAATCACATTCCGGCGCGCCTCGCGCGCCAGCGCCGCTATTTCTGCCTCGGTCATGTAGCTTCCGTCTCCTTTCCGCCCCGGTTTGTCCGGCGACGCAGGGACATTATAGCGCATGCCGGCGCAAAAAGCAAAAATTTCCGCCTTGAATCATTCCGCCAGTTGATTTTCTAGTGTTTATCCGCGTTAATTAAAATAACTATTTACATTAGGCTGATAATGTGGTATGCTCAGCTCAAATGATAAGCGAGGTGAGTGCAATGCCAAGAACAGCAAAGAAAATCGAATGCGACAGCGCTACAAAAGCAGAACTCGAGAAGATCTCCAATAGCCAGAAAACAGAACATCGGCTGAGAAGACGCGCAAGAATGGTGCTTGGCTGTATTGAGGGAAAGCGCATCAAAGACATCGCCGAGGAAACCGGGGAACAGAAAGATGTAATTATTAAGTGGAGGGATCGCTTCGCCCTAAAAGGCATTGCCGGGTTAAAGGATGAAGCGCGGCCGGGAAAGCCTATAATTTATGATGCTGAGTGGGAGAGGAAGGTTCTGGAGAAGCTGGACGAGAAGCCTCCCGGCAATCTTGCGAGATGGGACAGCGTCGTGCTCGCAAGGGAACTGCTGACATCCGAAGATGCCGTACAGCGATTCCTGCAGAGAGAGGGCATACAGCTGGCACGGCTGAGGACCTGGTGTATCAGCACTGACCCTGAGTTTGCAGCTAAAGCCGTGGATATAATAGGGCTTTATCTCAACCCGCCGGAGAACGCAATCGTGATATCGGTTGACGAAAAACCAAGCATACAGGCTCTGTCCCGCAGGGTTGGCGTTGTAAAAACATCAAATGGCAAGATAGTAAGAGCCGTCAAAAGCACGTACAAACGGAATGGCACGCAAAACCTGTTTGCTGCGCTTGAGGTTGCCACAGGGGCGCTGCACGGCAAAACAACGAAAACGAAAAAACGGGTCGATTTCCTTGGATTCATGGATGATCTTCTTAAAGAACTTGATATTGACGAAGACACAGAGATACACGCCATTATGGATAATTACTGCATTCACAAGAGATGCGATGAATGGCTTCAAATGCACCGGAACGTGACATTCCATTATACGCCGACATCCGCAAGCTGGCTTAACCAGGTAGAAATATGGTTTAACATTATGACCCGCAAGATCCTCAAAGGAGCAAGCTTCGACTCAACTTCAGAACTCTCAGAAGCGATATCAGGGTATATTGATGCATATAATGAGAACGCTCAGCCCTTTGTGTGGAAAAAGCGAGAAGTAAGGGGCTCGCAAATCAAAGATAAGTTGTCTAACTTACGCGGTTAAACACTAGCATAGTGAGCCATTCTTTGATCTTTTCATATTGCAGTACTAATACTGCAATATTTTATCCCAAAACAAAGTGCTGTCAATCGCTTTATGGGTTACTTATGGGTTAACTATTTTTATGACGTACACCCACTAAACAGGGGTGCATTGACAACGGGCGCTTGTTTTCATATAATAAGGTGTATTATGACGGAAAAGAGGGACCGGCATGTCGGAAAAAGAAGTAATTCTCACCGTGGACGGGATGAAAAAGCTGGAGGAAGAGCTGGAGACCCTGAAAACCCAGCGGCGTAAAGAAGTGGCCGAACGCATCAAGCAGGCGATTGATTTCGGCGACATCAGCGAAAATTCCGAGTATGAGGACGCGAAAAACGATCAGGCTTTTATCGAAGGACGCATCATCACGCTGGAAAAAATGCTGCGCAACGCCAGAGTCATAGACGATGTTGACGACATAGGTGTGGCGGCGCTGGGCAGCACCGTGCTGCTGAAAGAAGTGAAAAGCGAAATCGAGGAAGAGTATATGATAGTGGGTTCAGCCGAGGCGGATCCGATGTCGAACAAAATTTCCAACGAATCGCCTGTCGGCAAGGCGGTGCTGGGCCAGGGCAAGGGCAGTCTGGTGGAGGTCGCGGCGCCGGGCGGCGTTATCGAGTTCCAAATAATGGATATACACTGAGGGAGCGAAACGAAAAATGGACGACACAAGCAACAGCGCGCCCGCGGAATACACGGGCGACGTCCTGCTGGTGCGGGCGGATAAAATGGAACGGCTGCGGGCGCTGGGCGTGGAACCTTACGCTCACCGCTACGCGCGCACCCATTTGTCAGAGGAAATCACCGGCGGCTTCGAGGCTTTGGAAAACAGCGAGGTGGCGATCGCCGGCCGCATTGTCTCCAAACGCGACCAGGGCAAGACGGTTTTTGCCCATATCCAGGACGGAGCGGGGCGCATCCAGATTTACGCGCGCGCGGACGTGCTGGGCGAGGAAAATCACGCGCTGCTGAAAACATTTGACGTCGGTGACATCATCGGGGCGCGCGGCGCGGTGTTCCGCACCCACAAAGGCGAGGTTTCCGTGCGGGTGAATGAAGTGACCATGCTGGCCAAGTCGCTGCGCCCCCTGCCGGAAAAATTTCACGGCCTGACCAACGTTGATTTGCGCTACCGGCAGCGTTACCTGGATTTGATTATGAACGAGGACTCGCGCCGGGTTTTTCTCCGGCGCACGGCCGTCATTCGCGCCATGCGCGCTTATCTGGAAGAAAAAGGCTTTTTGGAAGTGGAAACGCCCACGCTGCAAGCCATCGCGGGCGGCGCGGCGGCGCGGCCTTTTATCACGCATCACAATGCCCTGGATATGGACATGTATTTGCGCATCGCGCCGGAATTGCCGCTGAAACGCCTCGTGGTCGGCGGGCTGGAGCGGATTTTTGAAATCGGGCGCAGTTTCCGCAACGAGGGCATTTCCGTCAGGCACAACCCGGAGTTCACGATGATGGAGCTTTACATGGCTTACGCCGATTACCACGACGTGATGGACATCACGGAAGACATGATCCGGCATATCGCGCGCGTGGTTTTGGGCACGGAAAGCCTCGTCTGCCAGGGAACGGAGATTTCGCTGGCGCGTCCATGGCCGCGGTTGACGATGCCGGAGGCGGTCCGCCGGTATGCCGGCGTGGATTTTGCGGATATTCGCACGGACGAGGAGGCGCGGGCGGCGGCGCGGGCCAAGGGGCTGGAAATCCCGGCGGGCGCCGGGCGGGGCAAAATCCTGAACGAGTTTTTCGAGACTTTTGCCGAGCCGGAGCTCATTCAGCCCACCTTCGTCACAGGGCATCCCGTGGAAGTTTCGCCGCTGGCCAAGCGCAACGCGGAACACCCGGAGTACACCGACCGGTTTGAGCTGTTTGTTTGCGGGCGGGAACTGGCGAACGGCTTCTCGGAGCTGAACGACCCCATCGACCAGCGCCGGCGCTTTGAGACCCAGATGGCGGAGCGGGCGCGCGGCGACGACGAGGCGCATATGATGGATGAGGATTTCGTCCGGGCGCTGGAATACGGCCTGCCTCCGACCGGGGGCCTCGGCGTGGGCGTGGATCGCCTGGTCATGCTGCTGACGGACGCGGCCTCCATCCGGGACGTGATTTTTTTCCCGGCGATGCGCAGCGCGGAGTAGGTTAGTGGTTAGTGGTTAGTGGTTAGTGGTTAGTGGTTAGTGGTTAGTGGTTAGTGGGTAGTGGGTAGTGGATAGTGGTTAGTGGGTAGTGAATATGTACGATGATTAAAGAAAACCAGCGTTTCCTGAATTATATCCACATTTTCACCGATGCCTTCTGTCTTCTTTTGGCTGTTCTCGCGGCTTATGGCCTGCGCTTTTCCGTCCTGCCGGGGGCGGCGGAGCATCTGCCCCTGGCGTATTACCTTCGCGCGGGGCTGGCGCTTACGCCGCTTTTTCTTGTGCTTTACAGCCTGTGGGGGCTGTATGAGTCCTTTCGCTCCCGACCTGTCGGCGAGGAAATTTTTTTGCTGGCGCAGGCCAATACCGCCGGCTTTGCCGCCGCGCTCGCCTTGTCCGCCCTGCTGAAAAGCGTCAATTTTTCCCGGCTGGCCCTGTTATTTTTCTTCGTTTTCAGCATCGCGGCCATGTCCGGAAAAAGGCTGCTGTTGCGCCTGGCTTTGCGCCGCTTGCGCGCCAAAGGCTACAATATCAAGCATGTGCTGCTCATAGGCGCCGGGCCGCTGGCGCGTGATTACCTCGGCGCGCTCGCCGGAAACCAGGATTTGGGCTATCAGGTCGTCGGCTACGTGAGCGCCGGCGGGGAATTGCCCGACCTGACGAGGCTCGGCGGATTTGCTGATCTGGAGGCCCTGTTGGAGCAGCAGATGCCGGACGAGGTGGTCGCCGCCCTGGAAATGGAAGATTTTTCCTATTTACGCCGGGTCATTCATATTTGTGAAAAAACGGGCACCAAGGTTTCGCTTATCCCATTTTATGCCGAATACATCCCGGCGCGCCCCGCGGTCGATGAAATTGACGGCCTGCCGCTCATCAATATCCGCCGCATCCCGCTTGACAACGCGGGCAACGCATTGCTGAAAAGGACGCTTGACATCTGCGGCTCGCTGTTTCTCATTGTTTTGACCTCCCCCCTCATGCTCCTTCTCACCCTGCTCGTGAAAATTTCTTCGCCCGGTCCCGTTATTTTCCGGCAGGAGCGGCTGGGCCGGGGCAAAAAGCCCTTCGTCATGTACAAATTCCGCACGATGATCGTGAACGACGAGGCGCAAACCGCCTGGAGCACGGACCGCGACGCCCGGCGCACGCGGATCGGGGCGTTCCTGCGCAAATTTTCTCTGGACGAGCTGCCGCAGTTTTTCAATGTGCTGGCGGGCGACATGAGTCTCGTCGGCCCGCGCCCGGAACTCGCGCGTTTTGCCTTGGAATTCAAAGAGAGCGTTCCGCTTTATATGGTCAAGCACCAGGTTCGCCCCGGCATCACGGGCTGGGCGCAGGTCAACGGCTTGCGCGGCAATACTTCCATCCCGCGGCGCATCGATTATGACCTGTATTATATCGAAAACTGGTCTGTCGGCTTTGACCTGCGCATACTTTTTCTGACTTTGGTGCGGGGCGCGAACAAAGAGGTTTTGCCTTGAAATCGCGGCGAAACCCAGAGGAAGCGAGGTGGGATGGATGAAAATGGTTACAGTGGCCGGTCCGCCGTCTTCCGGCAAAACATCCGTTATTTTGCGCCTGGCCGCGGATATGCCGGAAAAAATCGGCGTGGTCAAATTCGACTGCCTGACGTCTTTTGACCGCCGGCGCTACGAGGAAGCGGGGGTGCCGGTGCAAATCGGCTTTTCCGGCAAATTCTGCCCCGATCATTTTTTTGTCAACAATATTGAAGGCGCTCTGCAATGGGGGCGGCGGCGGCAGCTGGACATCCTGCTCACGGAAAGCGCCGGCCTGTGCAATCGCTGCTCGCCGCATATCACCGGCATCCTCGGCGTTTGCGTCGTCGATTGCCTTTCCGGCGTGCACACGCCGCGCAAAATCGGCCCCATGCTGAAACTGGCGGATGTCGTCGTCGTGACGAAAGGGGACATCGTCTCCCAGGCCGAGCGCGAGGTGTTCGGCATGAGCATCCGCCAGGTGAACGGCCGGGCGCAAATTCTTTATGTCAACGGAATCACGGGTCAGGGCGCCTTTATGCTCGGCAAAAAAGTCCTGGCGGCGGAGGACACGCTTTCCCTGACTGACCGGCGGTTGCGCTTTACGACGCCGGCCGCGGCCTGCTCGTATTGCACGGGCGAGATTAAAATTGGGGAAAATTACCAAATGGGCATGATGCGCAAGATGGAGTATGATTAAATGACGGATTTTTTGCCGCTGATCCGCTCCTGGCCGCTGCAGCGCCTGATCCGCGCCTATCCGCTCGTGGATGATTTTTTGCTCAATCTGAATCTGCCCGCGCTGGACGGGCGAAAAACACTGGCGGCGGCGCTCTTGGCCGTAAGCGGGGAGCAGCTGGCGGAATTCGGCTTGCGGGCCGCGGATTTGCCGGAGCAATTGGCGCTTTTTCTGGAAACGATGACGCGGGAGACGGAAGCGGCGCGTGCCGTGGAGCGCCTGAGCGTGCTGGCCGGCCGGGACAAAAGCGGAAACCCCGAAGCGGCGGGCGTGGAAATACGCGCCGGCGAAGTCGTCAGCATCGTCGGGCCGACCGGTTCCGGCAAAAGCCGCCTGCTGGCGGATATCGAATGTCTGGCCCAACGTGACACGCCGACCGGACGGCAAATCCTCATCAACGGCGCCGCGGTGGAGGACGACGACCGTTTCCGCCTGGAGGGCAAAATCGTCGCCCAATTGTCCCAGAACATGAATTTTGTCATGGACCTCACCGTGGCCGAATTTCTGGAAATGCACGCCCGCTGCCGCGGCGAGGATGCGGCGGCCGTTAGGAAATGCTTTGAGTGCGCGAACACGCTGGCCGGGGAAAAGTTTACCGCGGAAACGAAGGTGACGCAGCTTTCCGGCGGCCAGTCCCGCGCGCTGATGATCGCGGATACGGCTTACATGAGCAAATCGCCGATCGTCCTGATCGACGAGATTGAAAACGCGGGCGTGGACAGGCGTGAGGCTATCGCCCTTTTGACGCGGCAGGAAAAAATTGTGCTGATTTCGACGCACGACCCCCTGCTGGCCCTTGGCGCGGACAAACGCATCGTTATTCGGAACGGCGGTATCGCCTCGGTTTTGACGACGACGGCGGAGGAGAAAGAGAGCTTGGTCACGATCGAAAAAATCGACCGGATGATGCAGATCGCGCGCGACACACTGCGCGGCGGCGGACGCGTTGCCATAGACCGCCGGGCGGGCGCAAAGGTAGACAATTTTCTGCCGCCGTGATATACTGGCGGCAGGGCGTTTGCCTGAACGCATGACGAGAGGTGGTATAAATGGCATCGACGCTGAAAATAACTTTGAAAGACGGCGCTGTGCGGGAGGCGGAGCAGGGTGCGACGCTCCGGGCTCTTGCGGAATCGATCTCTCCGGGCCTGGCGCGCATGGCGGTGGCCGCGAAAATAAACGGGACGCTCGCGGATTTGTCCGCCGTGCTGACTGAGGACGCGGCGGTGGAATTTGTGTTGCCGGAGGTCGGCGAGGGTCTGGAAATCCTGCGACATTCCGCTTCGCACCTCATGGCCCAGGCCGTGGCCCGCCTGTTTCCCGGCACAAAATTCGGCATCGGGCCGGCCATCGCGAACGGTTTTTACTATGACCTCGATTCCGAACATGTTTTCACGCCGGATGATTTGGGCGCCATTGAAAACGAGATGAAGCGCCTGGCCAAAGAGGCTTTGCCGTTCACGCGCCGCGAGGTTTCCCGCGCGGAGGCGCTTGATTTTTTTCACCGGCGCGGCGAAATCTACAAGGAAGAACTGATCAATGCCCTGCCGGAGGACGCCGTCATTTCCCTTTATACGCAGGGGGATTTCACGGATTTGTGCGCCGGGCCGCATGTGCCTACGACCAAATGCCTGCAAGCCTTCCGTTTGCACAGCATCGCGGGCGCTTATTGGCGCGGTGATGAGAAAAACAAAATGCTCCAGCGCATTTACGGTTACGCTTTCGCGAAAACCGCCGATTTGAACGCCTTCCTGCTCAAACTGGAGGAAGCGAAGCGGCGCGACCACCGCAAATTGGGGCAGGAACTCGATTTATTCAGTCTGCACGACGAGGGACTCGGGTTTCCGTTTTTCCACCCCAAGGGCATGATTTTGCGCAACGCGCTCGAGGATTTCTGGCGCCAAGAGCACGTCAAAAGGGGCTACGCGGAAATCCGCACCCCGGTCATCCTGCGGCGGGAACTGTGGGAGCGCTCCGGCCACTGGGATCATTACCAGGAAAACATGTATTTCACCCTGATCGACGGCGATGATTACGCCGTAAAGCCGATGAACTGCCCCGGCGGTATGATCATGTACAAAACGAAGCCGCGCAGTTACCGCGATCTGCCGATTCGCTGCGGCGAGCTGGGCCTCGTCCACCGACACGAGCTTTCCGGCGTGCTGCACGGGCTGCTGCGTGTGCGCGCTTTTACGCAGGACGACGCGCATATTTTTATGCTGCCCGACCAAATAAAAGAAGAGATCATCGGCGTGATCGATCTGGTCGATTATTTCTACCGCACCTTCGGCTTCGACTATGAGGTGGAGCTGTCCACGCGGCCGGAAAACTCCCTGGGCAGCGACGCGGACTGGGAACTCGCGACCGGCGCCCTGGCGGACGCCCTGCGCGCCAAGGGGATCGCTCATAAAATCAATCCCGGCGACGGCGCTTTTTACGGCCCCAAAATCGATTTCCATGTGAAAGACTGCTTGGATCGCACCTGGCAATGCGGCACGATCCAGCTGGATTTTCAGATGCCGGAAAAATTCGACCTGACCTATACGGGGGAAGACGGCGAAAAGCACCGCCCGGTCATGATTCACCGCGTTATCTACGGCAGCCTCGAACGTTTCATCGCCCTGCTGACGGAGCAATACGCCGGCGCGTTCCCGCTGTGGCTGGCGCCGGTGCAGGCGCGCGTCCTGCCGATCGCCGACCGGCACAACGAGTACGCCGCCCAGGTGCTATCCGCCCTGACTGCTGCCGGGATACGGGCCGAGGTGGACGGGCGGCGGGAAAAACTGAATTATAAAATCCGGGAAGCGCAAACGGAAAAAATCCCGTTCACTCTGGTGGCCGGCGACGCGGAAGCGGAGGAAAAATCCGTGGCTGTGCGCCGGTACGGGCGGCAGGAGTCGGAAAAAATGAGCGTGGCTGATTTTGCGGCGCTGGCCGGCGCGGAAATCCAGGCGAAAAAATTGCCCGAACAGTGAGAAACAGGAGTGTTAATTTGAAGAAATTAAGTCATGGCATAACCGGAGCGGCGGCTCTCCTCGCTCTGTGCCTGTTGCTCGCTCTGCCGGGATGCGGCACGGGCTTGCCCGGAAACCTCGGCCGGGACGCCGGCCTGGAGCTTTTTGGCGAAGGCGTTCCGCGCGTCGCGCTGGT
>JAISQG010000087.1 GCA_031274335.1 Gracilibacteraceae bacterium | reverse complement strand
GCGGCCCATTGTCTGCCACACCGATTTGTCCACCATATCTTCAAAGCTGTCGCGCCGCTTCAGTTTTTTCTCGTTCTCCCTGATGCGGTCATAAATAACCACCGTGTCATTGATGTCATAGCCGAACACCGTCAGCACCGCCGCAATAAAGGTTGAATCCACCTGCCATTGGAAAACCGAGAAAACCCCGGCCACAATCAGCACATCCTGCAGCAGGGTCAGTATCCCGGCGATGGCGTAATTCAGACGAAAACGCAAAGCGATGTAAAAGAGCATGAGAATCGTGGCGACGATGAGGGCGCGAATGGCCGATCCCCGCAATTCCTCCCCGATGGACGGCCCCACCGTGTCCTCCTGCACATTTTCCCTGGCAAATTCCCCGGAACCGGCCAGCGCGGTCAGGAATTCTTCCCGGTTGTCGTCCGTCAGCTCCGGCATGCGGATCAGGGCCAGCGTGTCGCCATCGGAAAGCTGCACCGTCCCCGTCACCCCCTGCTCGGCCAGTACGCCGGAAATATTTTCCTGCGAAACCGGCGCTTCAAAGGCGACGCTCAGCATGGTGCCGCCGGTGAAATCAATGCCCAGATTCAGCCCGCGCGTGGCCAGGGAGCCGATGGAGACGATCGTCAGGATCGCCGCGACAATGTACCAGGTTTTGCGCCGGGAAACAATGTTAAAATAATACTTCCGCGCTGCTTTGATGTCGTCGTATGTTTCCCCTTCGGCCACAGTGACCATTTCGCTTTTGCCGCGGCGCCGGCCCTCCGCCTTCGGCTCCGCTTCCGCCGGCTTCTCCGCGGCCGGTCGGGTTTTCACGCCGAACCAGCTCTTGCTCATTCTGGGGTTAAGGCCGACGCACCAGCGCATGACTAAGCGCGAAAATGTGACCGCCGTGAAAAGGCTGGTCAGAATACCGATGGCGAGAATAAGGGCAAATCCTTTGATCATCGACGTGCCGAGGATGAAAAGGGTGCCGGCAGCAAAAAATGTCGTGATGTTCGAGTCAAAAACCGTGATGAACGCCCGGCTGAAAGCGGCGTCCACCGCGGCGCGCGGCGATTTGCCCATGCGCAGCTCCTCTTTCAGGCGCTCATATATGATGATGTTCAAATCAACGGCCATGCCGATCGACAGAACAAAACCGGCAATGCCCGGCAGGGTCAGAACCGCGCCGACCAGTTTCAGCAGCCAGAGGACAATAACCGAAAAAACGACGATGGAAAACGCGGCTACCAGTCCGGGCAAGCGATACAGAAGCAGCACAAAAATAAAAATCAGGCCGACGGCCACCGCGCAAGCTTGGAGACTGCGGGTCAGTGAATCGCTCCCCAAGAGAGCGCCCACCTGCCGCCTCTCCACAATGTCAAAGCTGACCGGCAAAGCGCCGGATCTGAGCAGCATGGCGTCCTGCGTGGCTTCCTCCAGCGTGGAGTACCCGGTTATAACTCCTGATCCGCCCGTAATCGGCACCTGGACGACCGGGTTGGTCACCCTGTCCTCGTCAAGGTAAACGCCCAGATTCTGCCCGACCATCTCGCGCGTGATGTTGGCGAAGATTTCCGCCCCTTCGCTGTCCAGGGAAAACTCAATCAGGGACTGGCCCGGATTTTCCCTGTCCTCGCGGCCGTCCGCCCGAATCAGATGCGATCCGTCCAGCAGCACCTCGCCGGCGGCGTTGCGGAACGTCAGCTTGGCCACCGTGCGCAAAACCTGCACCGCGTCGTCCGGGTTATCCACGCCGGCGATTTCCACGATCAGGCGGTCTCTGTTGTAATCTATCTCCAGGTGAGGTTCGGAAACGCCCAATTCGTTGATGCGGCGCTCGATCACGGCCCGGGAGTCATTAAGGTTTTCATCGGTCACTTCGCTGCCTTCGTCCGGGATGGCCTGCAAGGCCAGATGCACGCCTCCGCGCAAATCCAACCCGAGGGGAATGGCGGTGAGCGGCGCGAACGAAAAATATACAATCACCACGATCAGAGCGGTCGTGACGAACAGTTTCAACCCGTTCCTGCGGTTCATTACTCTGCTCCTTCCGTGTCAACGGCCGTCTTTAGGGGCGAAAAGCCCTTTTTTCTGGAACTGCGGGAACTCCTCGCGCCAGTCGCGGTTCTTGATGCTTTGCACGGCCGCTTTCAGAAATTCCATTTCCACCCCCGGCGCGACGCGCACGATAATCGTATCCTCGTCCTCATCCGCCTTGACCACAACGCCGTTGATGCCGCCGATCGTCACTATGGCGTCGTCCGGTCGCATATTGCTCAGCATCGCCTGTTTTTCCTTCATCTGCCTGCTCTGCGGCCGGATGGCGATGAAATAAAATATCGCCACAAACGCCACCAGCAGGATTATCATACTGCTCCCGCCGCCGGGGGCGGTGGTGGTGCCTTCAGTCGCCGCTGCTATTTGAGTCATTTTGTTTCCTCCTAAATATTATAATATGTTAGCACGAATATACCACAAAATCCCCTGTTCTGTCAAAAACTCATCTCCTTGCCGTCCTCGTATCCGTAAGCGGCAAGAAATCTGCGTCCGTATTCCGCTGGATTGCCGGTGCTGATAGCCTCGCGCATCTCCCGCATGAGCGTTTCCAGGAAATACAGATTATGCAGCGTCAAAAGCCTGATGCCCATGATTTCCTTCGCTTTGAACAAATGGCGCAAATAAGCCCGGGAATAGCAGCGGCAGGTCTCGCAGCCGCAAGCGGGGTCCAGCGGCAGAAAATCCTCGGCGAAGCGGGCGTTTTTGATCACGACCCGCCCCGCCCGCGTCATGGCCGTGCCGTTGCGGGCGATTCTGGTCGGCAGCACGCAATCAAACATGTCTATGCCGCGCAAAATCCCGTGGATGAGAGCGTCGGGCGAGCCGACCCCCATGAGATAGCGGGGTTTGGCCGCCGGCAGCTCCGGCACGGCCGCCTCCAGCATCTCATACATCAGGCCTTTGGGTTCCCCCACGCTGAGACCGCCAATCCCGTAGCCCGCCAGATCAAGCGCCGCGAGTTCCCGGGCGCAGGCGCGGCGTAAATCCGCGAACATGCCCCCCTGCACAATGCCGAAAAGCGCCTGGCCCGATCCGGGCTCATCCACCGCCATGCAACGCCGGAGCCAGCGGGCGGTCAGCGCGGCGGAGCTTTTCGCGTAAGAGCGTTCGCAGGGGTAAGGGGCACATTCGTCAAAAGCCATGACAATGTCCGCGCCCAAATCCCGCTGCGCGGCCATGACGTCCTCCGGGCGCAAAAACACGGGCGCGCCATCCAGATGGGAACGGAAAGCCACGCCCTCCTCGCTGATTTTGCGGAGCGCCCCCAGGCTGAAAACCTGATATCCGCCGCTGTCCGTCAGCACCGCTCCGTCCCAGTGCATAAAACGGTGCAGCCCCCCGGCCCGGCGGATCAGCTCCGTCCCCGGCCGCAGATATAAATGATAGGCGTTGCTCAGGATGATCTCCGCGCCCACATCCCGCAATTCCGCCGGCGTCATGGCTTTCACGGATGCCTGCGTGCCCACCGGCATAAAGC
>JAISQG010000007.1 GCA_031274335.1 Gracilibacteraceae bacterium | reverse complement strand
ATTTTGCCCATCACCGCGCCGGTTCCGGCGCTTATGGCCAAATCCAGAAAAAACTCGCCCACTGATTTCTGGGATTTGCCGGACATCCATTCCGCCACACCTGTTACCCCCGTTGAGATGGCGCCGCTCACAGCGCCGGAGACTATAGGCCCGGCTCCGATTGCAGTCAGCACTGTTCCCGCCGCACCGCCGACACCGGCGCCAAGATACGTTTCCCAAGACGAAGTCTCCCCTCTGATCACATCGCTGATGATCTGGCCGCCCAGCCCGATCAGCAGCCCGGCGCCGGCCACCGCGACCAGGCCGCCGGTGGCGATGCAGGCCGCCGCTATGAGGACTCCGACAGCCACCGTCAGGACGACCTGCCAGCCGCCTTCTTCCCACCAGTCGCATAAACCTTCCCAGCCCCGGCGGATGCTCTCGATTACCGCGGCCAGCGCGCTTTTTATGCGCTCGCCCACGCCGCGGCAAAAATCGATGAATTCACTTACAAAAGAAATACCTGCATACCAGGGCGGCCTGAGGTCGGGATTCCGCTGGAAAAACGACTCCCGGTTCGCGTTGATCGTCCGCTCCACATCCTCATCCACCCGCTTGGCTGTGTCCAGCAGGGCCTGCGTTTTAGCGGCCAAGCCGCCGCCGTTGTTTTCCCGCGCTCGCAGCTGATTGATTTTGGCATTCACATAGTAGTCCGCGCTGTTCAGCCGGGGCGACGCTCCATCCTGCACAGAGTACATTTTTTGCTGCACCCGCCGGCTTAAATCGTCGCAATATTGCCCCAATCCACTCGCGAGATGGTTGGTCTCGGCTACCGTGCCGGACAAATCCCCGTAGTTCAGCGACAATATCATTTGGACACCCCCTCCCTTTTATTTGTTTTTGCGCTCCTCGCGCTCCCGCCGTTCCTCGGCGGCGATGGCGGATTTCAATGCGCTGACCCGGCGCTGCGCCGCCGCCAGATTGCTTTCGGCCTCGTTGATTTTGCGGTTTACATCAGCCAGCTCCATTTGCAATTCGCTGTCGGCGGAGGTGAGATGGCTGTCCGCCCCCACGGCGCTCTCGATCTTGCCGGAAAAAAGCGACTGCAGCCGGCTGTCTTGGCCGGAGTGCTTGATGGCTTTGTCCAGATTGCTGCCGGCCGCGCGCACCTTATTGTTCACTTCGCCGGCATTGCTGCCGGCCGTGTTGCTCAGTTCACGCCTGATGTCCTCGACATCGCTGCGCCGTTTTTTCAGCCGCTGGATTTTGTCGTTCAGCTCGCTTACCTGAGCGTTCTGCTGATTCAGATCCCTGCGCAATGAACTCAAACTGGCCATACCGTCATCCCTCCTCCTCGCCGGCAAATTTCTGGGACAATTGGGTGTCCGCTTCCTGATAAAGATTTCGGGCGTTGTCAAGCGCGTCGCGGATGTTTTCCATGATCTCCCTGATGTCCTGCAGGTTTTGCCGCACCTGCTTGCTGTCTTCCTCGAAGGCGTTGCGCCCCTTGCCCTGCCAGTTCTGCAGGAGCGT
The DNA here is from genome assembly GCA_031274335.1 of Gracilibacteraceae bacterium. Classification (GTDB taxonomy): domain Bacteria; phylum Bacillota; class Desulfitobacteriia; order Desulfitobacteriales; family Syntrophobotulaceae; genus JAIRRL01. The sequence continues at coordinate 1,673 of JAISQG010000007.1, read as the reverse complement.
GATCACGGCGCTGTCCATGCCCCGGACGATTTCCTCGTACTTGATGATGTGGCTGGCATAGGCCGTGATCGTCGGGTCAAAATTGACGGTATCCAAGCGCCTGACGTCTCCCATCTCAAACGCTCCTTTCGCATTTCACGATTTTAATCCTCTCCACCCCGCTCCGGGCGTCATAGGCGTACCCGTCGCCCAGGGCGAGCGCTTTCCGGTATTGCTTGTCATTTACATTGAATTTCGTGCTGCCGCTGCCGAACAGCTTGACATTGGCCATGTCGTCCAGCAGGAAGTATTGCGCGAAGTCCCGCGCAATCTTCATGATCTCCGGGGGCGAGTATTCGGGGTTGTTGTCCACGGCCGAAAAGATAAAGCATATCTTCAGCTGTTTCGCGTCGCCGGTCAGCTTTTTGAACCGGTCGCTGACCGCCTTGTCCACGGTGTTCTGAGCATAGATCTGCGGGTTCTGCACCACGCAGAGCAGGAGCGGTTCGCTGTCCAGGCCGCCGCCCTGCCGCAAAATCTCCATCCGTGCCTCCGCGGCCTCCTCAAACCGCTGCACTATATCCTCAAAGTCGGCGCAGTCCACCGTGAATCGCTCCACAAAGCCGCAGGTCTCAAACTCCGCCAGCTGCCGGTCGTACCCGTCCAGCAGGTACGCCCGGCACGGCCAGTCAAAGACATGCCGCTGCAGGGCGCTTAACAGCACCCGCACGAGATTGCTCTTGCCGAATCCCTCCCGCCCGCAGATGCCGAGCGTGCCCACGCGGGCCAGATCCACGGCGACGGGCTCTATCTCCCGGTAAGTCAGGCCGACGGGCACGGTATACGGCCCAAAATCATGCGCGCCGGACTGCCAGTATGCCTCCGTCAGAACCGGCGGAATGGACGGCACGGCGCGGGCCCGCGCGGCGCCATAGGTTTCGGCCATGGCGGCCATGAAAGCGCGGGCCTGCTCTATGCGCCGGCTCTCCGTCTCCCCGTCGAAGGGCAGGAAAGCCTGATACTCATAGACGACCTTGTCCACGGAGACCAGGCCGCGGCCCGGCAGATCGCGCGGGCGGATGGGGCAGCGGTCGAAAACATTGTTGTACTCGGTGCTTTCGGTACAATTGAAGGCCAGGCGCGTCGCAAAATTGCTCAGATATTTGTAGCTGAGGCCGACGGTCTGTTTGGCGGTGGCGATCACCGTGACGCCCAGCGCCGAGCCTTCCCGGCAGATGTTGAGCATGGCGTCCTCGTAGTCCTGGAACAACTCCCGGAACACGCCGAGATTGTCCACCATGATGATGATATGGGGCATGGCCTCCGCCGGCGCCGTTTCCAGGTACGCCTCATAGGAGCTGATGCCGATTTGCGAGAAGCGCTCCTTGCGGTCAGTGATCTCCTCCTGCATCATTTTGAAAAAGTTCTTCAGCTTTTCGTCGTCGACGTCCGTCAGCACCCCGCCGACATGGTTGAGATTTTCATAGATCTTCATCACTTTGGAGGCAAAGTCCAGGATATAGACATGCACCTGCTGCGGCGAGTAAGATTCCGCCACCCCGCGCAGCACGGTCTGCAAAAGCATCGTCTTGCCGGTTTGGGCGGAGCCGACCACCGCGACATTGCCGCCGGACAGATTGAGACGCACGGGCGGCTGCGCCTGGTTCGCCGGGTCGTCATAAATGCCGACGCAG
>JAISQG010000211.1 GCA_031274335.1 Gracilibacteraceae bacterium | reverse complement strand
ACTCACTTTTTTGACTGTGCTCGTGGCCTTGCCGCTGATTCTGAATTTGCTCAATGTGTTCGGCATGAGGAGCATCAGAGTGGAAACCGATGTTTCGGGGCGGGCGCTGCGCAAAGGGGAATCGGTTCGCCTCACGGTGAATGTGAGGACCCTCACGCCGGCCTTTGTTTTTTTGCGCCTTGTGTTTCACGAAACGCCGCATTTTTCGACGGAGTACAACGCCAGCGTCGCCCTGGTTCCCTGGCGGAATACGATCCGTCGCCTGGAGCGGTTTTACACGGCCGCTGTCTGGGGCGCGGCGCCGCTGGGGGTGCGTGGCCTAGAAGCGACGGATTTTTTCGGATTGTGCCGGTATGTGATGGTGCAGGAGGAAAAGACGTCCGGCGTTTTGGCCCCGGAAATAGAGATAGTTCCCAATTTGCCTGATTTGAGAGAAAATGAGCTGCTGCACGAAATCATGGCTGCACGCGCGACCGACGATGAAACGGAGGCGAGGGAAGCCCTGCCGTTTTCCGCGGGGATGCCCGGGTTTGAACACAGGGAGTACGCGCCGGGCGATCCGCTGAAACGCATCAACTGGAAGCTTTCGGCCAGGCTTAATACTTACATGGTTCGCCTGAATGAGCCGGCGGAGCGCCTGAAATTATCCATAATCCTTGATCGTTCCGCGCCGCCCCTCAGGCCGGACCGGCAGGGAAGCAGCGAGGAAATCAGGCGGGATGAAAGGCTGGTGGAGGCCATGCTGGGGCTGACTCTCCTGTCTGTGCGCGCCGGCATGAGATGCACGGTTTATATTTTTTTGAGCGGACGCTGGCAGGAAAATGTGCTGGAGACGGAAAGCGAAGTGATCGCGCTGCAATACCGGATGGCGCGCTTTCGCTTCACGCGCGCGGAATACTATGCCGGCGCGCCGGAGGCCGCGGCGCTTCAAAAGCCGGAGATCAGCGGCGAGAGCGGAACGATGCTTTTTCTGACGAACCGGGATGTCGCGTCGGCGGGTGCTGTGACGCAGGCGGGAGCGGAAGTGCTGACCGTGACGGCGAAAAACCAGGCCGGCGCGTGGCTGGTGACGCCGGAATTTACTTTTGTACGGGAGTGGCTGACATGATCAGGCGGTTCGTGATTTCGATTATGTTTTCCGCGGCGCTGGTCACCATGACCATAAGCGTTTATTCCAAATGGGCGCCGCTGTTTGTCGTCCCGGTATTCGGGCTGAATTGTCTCGTATTTTGTTTTTGCGAGAAGATAAAGCAAAACAAAAGATGGGGCCCGCTTCTTTACATTATGGTCTGTCTGCTGCTGCTGGCGCTTTTTCGTCTTTCCGGCTCGATGGAAGAGCAAAGCGCTATGGGGCTCATCTACTTGCTGAAAGCAGGGGAGCTTCCGTTGCTCAGCGTGATATTTTTAGCCCTGGCGGTGTGTTATTTCATCACTTCCTGTGTATATTATTTTGTTCGGGTCAACAGCAACTCACTGCTGCTGGCGCTTATCGTCATAGTCCCCTGCATGCTTTACGCTTCCCGGCTGACACTGGTGCCTCTCGCTTACGTCGCGATCATCGCGCCGCTTTTTATCGCTGTTATCATCGAATGTCGCCGAGACGAATTAACACAGGGTTTTGAGTTCATTTCCTCCCGCTCTTACCGCTTCGTTCTCTGGGGCTGCCTGGCCGCGCTCGTGGTTTTGGTATTGCTCATTCCGAAAACGAGCGCCACGCCTTATGATTATTTCCGCATGATATACGGTAATTACGAAAATATCACCCTGCAGTCGGGGCGCGGCGACATAAACAGCGCACAATTGGAACGCCCGCTCCTGGAAGTGCGCGCCACGGAACATCTTTACTTGAAGCGCCAGGTATTCGGTGTTTTCACTCAGGGAAGCTGGCTCGCGGTCTTGGGAGAAAGCTTTTTTACGATGCGTGAGGATTGGGAGCAGGAACGCGCCAGGCTGAATGTAAATAATCTGCTTGAAGCCGTCAGGCAGGCGGCGGCGGATGATGCCGAATTCGCGGCGCGCTACGCTCCGTCCGGGACGATTCCCGCGGCCGTCGTTAGCGCCGAAGTCGCGGAAATAAGGCATTTGGGCATGAGAGCCAGCTATGTCCCGCATCCGGAAACGAGCTACACTCTGGCTGGTCTGCCGCTTGGCGAGAGATCGCTCCAGGCCCCGACGGGAGAAATTTTTCTCTGGCGCTCCCAATTGCCCGGCGACGCGCAATACAGTTTGTCCTATTATCGCCAAAATCCCGCAAGCGACGCGGCGCTTGAATATTTGTCCGGCTTGAATTACGCGGCGTTGCTGGACGACATGGACAGGGTTTTCACGCGCGCCGGCAGAGTGAGCGCTTTGGCGGCGGTCAGGAGCTTTAAGGAAGAATGGGAAAACGCGGAGGCTTTTTACCGGATGACGCCTTACCCCGTGCCGGAACGCGCGGCGGAATTGGCCGGCAGCCTGACGCAGGGGCTCAAAACCGATTACGAAAAAGCGGCGGCACTGGTGAGATATTTTCATGAGTCCGGCTATGTCTATGATTTGGACTATACGCCGCCGAGCGCCCACCGGACGGATGTGGAGTATTTTATTTTTGACAGCCGCCGGGGCATTTGCGCGGACTACGCGACGGCCATGACGCTGATGGCGCGAGCCGCCGGATTGAACGCCCGATATGTCGAAGGATTTTTCTCCCCGCCGCCTGATGCCGGCGGCCTGGCCCGCGTGACCACCGGCAGCGCCCATGCCTATGTGGAAGTGTTTTTGCCCGGATACGGCTGGACGGTTTTCGAGCCGACGGTTTCCTATCGCGAGGCACGCGGCGGCGCGCAAGAAGAGGATTCCGGCCTCAGCCGGAGCGGGCTGCTTTGGATTATCGGCGGCATCGTCTTTATGGCGGTCGCGGCGGAAGGCGTGACCCGTTTCGCGGTGCCGGCCAGGCGGGAGGCGATTTTTCGCCGCCGGGTTCGCGGCGCGGATTTGAGGGAGGGAGTGCTTCTTCTTTATATGCGCGCGCAGGAGGCGCTTTTTTCCCGGCATTCCGTCCCCACCTCGCCGCAAACGCCCAGAATGCTGGCGGATTTTGCCTTGGCCAGGCACGGCGTGGATTTGCAGCCCCTGACCGCGGTATACGAGCGGACGGTTTTTGCCGGCGCGGCGGTGAGCGAAAAAGAATCCGGGGACGCGCTCCAAGCCTACGACAGCCTGGCGCGGGCACTGCGTATTTGACAAAGCAGAACGAGGTAGTGATTATGGCGGTGCGCGGCAAAAGCATAAATCTATTTTTGATGGATGGCGACCCGAACGGTCGCATCAAAAGCACCCTCGCCAATTGGACGGGTGTTGCATATAAGATTCCGCGCACTGAACTGGAGAAGTGCAAGGGGCGTGATGACATCTCGCAGAGCGGGGTCTACTTCCTGTTCGGTACATCCGATGACACGGGCGAAAGCGTTGTGTACATCGGACAGGCAGGTGTACGCAAAAACGGTGAAGGAATCCTCTACCGTCTGCAAGAGCATAAGCGCAATCCCGAGAAGGACTACTGGACGGAGGCTGTCGTTTTCACCACGTCCAACAACTCATTCGGACCCACTGAGATAAGCTACCTTGAGAACCGCTTCACCAATATGGCATCGGCAGCGAAACGGTATATCGTCAAGAATGGCAATGACCCCTCACCTGGTAACATCACAGAGGAAAAAGAAAGCGAACTCGAGGAGTTCATAGATTACTCGAAAATTGTGATGGGTACGCTTGGTCATAAGGTCTTTGAACCGTTGGTCAAGGTAGTGTCTCGCTCTGATGGCAATTTGCTTAACGAAACTGAGGAGATATTGCTTCACCTTAAGCGGAAAAGCAAAAAAAGCGGCACTACAATCGAAGCTAACTGCAAGAGAACCAATGAAGGATTTGTAGTTCTGCAAGGTAGTATGATTGAGATGGTGGACTCAGACAGTATTCCGCCCGGAATTAAAGAAAAACGAAAGAATGCGAATGTGGGTGAAGATGGGATATTACAGGAGGATGTGTTTTTCAAAAGTCCATCATATGCAGCGGCTTTCGTTATCGGCGGGCATACTAATGGTCTTGCTGATTGGAAAACCTCTGATGGTCATACTTTAAAGGACTTGGAAAACAGCGAGGTCGCAGATGGCTGACACGAGTGTAAATTCTCGCACCATTGGTGCGAGAATTTACCAGATGCTTCCAGCCAAAAATAATGTGAAAGGCGGTTTGAAATTTGTGAGTAAAGAACTTACACCTAAAAATCACGTCGAATACGGCGAAATCATATCCATCATCGAACGCTCCAGAGAAAACGCCTTCCGCGCCGTCAACCGAGAACTCATCTCCATGTACTGGGATATCGGCGGCTACGTCAGCGAGAAGGTGAAACACGGAGGCTGGGGCAAAGCTGTGGTTGAGGACTTCGCTCGCTTCATCCAAGCGGAACGCCCTGACATAAAAGGATTTTCGGCATCAAACGTCTGGCGTATGCGCCAGTTTTACGAAACTTACTG
>JAISQG010000043.1 GCA_031274335.1 Gracilibacteraceae bacterium | reverse complement strand
AACCGCCTGGTCGCCGACGTGCCTTTTCTCGCCGCTCTGCTGGCGTTGCTTCTGCGCTCCGGCGCTCAGGGCGGCGCTTCGGTTGGGTTCACTTCGCTCAACCGGGAACCGCACCAATTGCGCACTATTGGTCCTTTTGTCACAACCCTGCCCATTTGCTGCCGCCAGGAAGAAAACCTGAGCCTGCGCGATTTTCTCGCGCTGGTGCAGCAGAAACGCAAGGCGGCGTTGCAGCACCGCCGTTATCCGCTTTCGCATATATTGCGCGATTTGCGCGAAACATACCCGCACACAGAACATCTGTACAATGTGCTTTTCGCCTATCAGATCATCCGCCCTTCCTTCGCGCCGACGATGCGCGCGGTCTGGTATGAAAGCGGGCAAAGCGGCGTCCCGCTGAACTTCCACATCGAGGATCTGCAAAAAATCAACTTTTATACGTTGCATATTGAGTATCAGCTCGAATTGTTCACGCCGGAGGAAGCCGCCGCTCTGCATAAGCGCTATGTCTTCATCCTCAAGCAATTCCTGGCCAACCCAGACATGCGTCTTGGCGATCTGGAGATTCTGACCCCTGAGGACAGGGAGCAATGGGCTACGCTCAATTCTACCGCGCATCCCATTGCTCCCCGCCCTCTCCCCGCTTATGTCCGGGGGCACGCCGCCCGCTCACCGCGGGCCCCCGCTGTCCGCTGCGGCGAGAGCCGCCTTGATTATGCCGCTCTCGCCGCTCAAGCGGACAGCGTAGCCGCGCTCCTCCGGGCGCGGGGCGTGCCCCCCGGAAGCACCGTGGCCGTGCTGACGGAGCGCCGCCCCGAACTGCCCGGCCTTCTCCTCGGCATAATGCAAGCCCGTTGCGCTTATCTGCCTATAGACACATCTTCCCCGCGTGAACGCGTGGATTTTATCCTCGCGGACGCCGACGCCGCCTTCCTCTTTTTCGGCGAAAATCATGCTTCCCGCTTCACCGCGCGCGCGGACTCGCTTTCCCTGGCGGAACTCGCCGCCGCGCTCGCCCCGCTCTCCGCCTCGGCGGCGGAGACAGCACCCGCCGAGGCGGATCCGGACGACATAGCTTACGTCATCTATACCTCAGGCTCCACCGGCCGCCCGAAAGGAGTGCGCATATCGCACCGGGCGCTCGTCAACCGCTTGAGCTGGATGGAAGCGCTTTACCCGCTGGCCGCCGGAGAAACCTTAATCCAAAAGACAAATTATTCCTTTGATGTATCTGTCTGGGAATTTTTCTGGCCCCTCATGACCGGGCGCGCGCTTTTTCTCCCCGCGCCTGGTGTCGAACTGGATCCCGCGCTGCTGACGGCGGACATCAACGCGATCGAGGTGCGCACCATTCATTTCGTGCCCTCGCTGCTGGATCTTTTTCTCACCTACGTCCGGCAGACCGGCACTGCCCTGCCCTCCCTCCGGCGGGTTTTTGTCAGCGGCGAAGCGCTCACGCCCGCCACCTGCGCCAATTTTTACGCGACTTTCCCCGCCGAGGTCACGCTTCACAATCTCTACGGTCCCACCGAATGTACCATTGACGTTCTCGCGCACGATTGCGCGCCGGGTGAAAGCGAGATACCGCTCGGCCGCCCGGTCTGGAACACCAGCGCCTATGTTCTGGACGAAAACGGCCGCCTTTTGCCGCCCGGCCCGGTGGGAGAATTGGCCATAGGCGGCTGCCAGCTCGCGGCCGGCTACGTGGACGCCGCCCAGGACGCGGGGCGTTTTATCAGCCATCCTTTCTTCGGGCGGCTGTACAAAACCGGCGACCTGGCCAACTTGCGCCATGACGGCCGCCTGCTTTTTCACGGCCGCCGGGACGAACAGTTCAAAATCTACGGCCGCCGGCTTGAACCGGCGGAAATCGAAACCGCCCTTCGCAAGCACCCTGACGTGACGAACGCCGCGGTCGTCCCGCTTGACGAGCGCCTGACCGCTTTTTACACCGGCCTGGTGGAGATCGGCCCGGCGGAGTGGCAGTCCTTTCTGGCGGACAAACTGCCTGTGCCCATGATTCCGCGCGTTTTCCGCCGCCTGGAAGTTATGCCCTACACCCGAAACGGCAAATTAGACAAAACGGCGCTCGCCGCGGCGGCATGGCCGGAAGACGACGACCAGCCCTCGCTGCCGGCTGTCGGCGAAATGGAACTTCTCCTGAAAACAGTCGTCAGCAAGGCCTTGGGCGTGCCAAATATCGGCGTGACCGACAATCTGGCCGAAGCCGGGCTGGACTCCCTCTCCATATTGAGCATCGTGACCCATCTGGCCGGAGCCGGTGTGGAAATCCGGGCGGAAGAATTTTACCTTTTTCCCACCATCCGGACCTTGGCCGCTAACGCCGGCATGCACAAATATGGCCTGGCGCATGTGTTTCATCCGACGGACAGCGATACGGCCGTCCTTGCCATTCCTTACGGCGGCGGCTCCTACGGCGCGTTTTTCGCTTTGGCCGGCGAAATGTTCCGCAAGGCGCGCATGCCTCTGATCGCCGTGCAGACCGCCTCCGCGGATCCCGGCGCCCTTTTGGCGGAGTTGCGGCAAAAACCTTACCGGCGCTATATCGTTTACAGCTGCTGCATCGGCTCGGCTTTGGCCATTGAGATGTCCTGTCTGCTGGAAGAAAACAAATTCGAAGTGCTCGGGCTTTTTCCGGCTTCGTCTGTTCCCCCGCTGGCCGTCAGTTTATACGGCCGCTTCATAAATCCTTGGAATTTTGTCCCGGACATAACGATCAATCGTTATTTGCAGAATCTTTCCGAAAAATATTTTGTGCTGGGCCGGGAGGAAACGCGGCAATTCCGTCGTGACGCCGATTATTTTTTCCGTTATCTCGCCTCCCGGCGGCGTTCTCCCGCCTGCCCCATCCATGTGCTCCGCGGCGAAGCCGATCCCATGCTAAAGGATGTGGACGCCGCCCGGCGCTGGGCAAAGTATTTTGGCCGTGAGGTCAATGTCTGTGTTTTTCCCGGCACAAAGCACTATTTCACA